>NZ_JALBGW010000043.1:0-33350 GCF_023006485.1 Neorhizobium sp. BETTINA12A | reverse complement strand
CTCGGCGGCGTTGCGGGCCGATACCGGTTCCATGATGCCGGGGCAGCCGATGCGCTCGCCGGACCGGGCAAGGATTTCGGCCAGCGCCAGCATCAGCACCAGCGCCCGGCTTTCCTTGGAAGCGATGGCAAGCGTCGACTTGTACATCATCGACGGCGACATGTCGGCCCAGAGCCAGACAGTGTGGGCGGCTTCCCATTCGCGCTCGCGGACATAGGTATGGTCGTCGCGGGCGGAGCGGCGCCAGTCGATGCGAGACAGGCTTTCACCCTCGGCATAAGGCCGGAACTGCCAGAAATTTTCGCCAACGCCGCGCTTGCGGCGACCATGCCAACCGGCGATCACCGTGTTGGCGATACGCTTGGCTTCCACCATGCAGTCCGGCACAAGGATCGCGCGGGCCTGGGCTCGGGAGAGAAGTTCGCTACTCGGTGTCTGCTCTACGATCTGGCCAATGGTGGAAGCCACGCATTATCCTTTCTAGCCGGCGGACTTAGCCGCGGGCCTGCTTCACCAGGCCGGCGATGACATCGCGCACCGACATGCCTTCGGCGCGGGCCGCAAACGTCAGCGCCATGCGGTGTTCAAGCACCGGTTCGGCAAGCGCGTAAACGTCGTCGAGCGACGGGGCCAGACGGCCTTCGTAAAGGGCGCGGGCGCGGGCCGTCAGCATCAGCGACTGGCCGGCGCGCGGGCCGGGACCCCAGGCGACGTGTTTGTCCGTATGAGCATTACCGTGGCCGGGACGGGCGGAGCGCACCAGCGACAGGATCGCATCGACCACCTTGTCGCTGACCGGCATTTGGCGGATCAGCACCTGGATTTCCTGGAGCCGCGCAGCATCAATGACGCCCCGCGCCTTGGCTTCCGAAAGGCCAGTGGTTTCGAGCAGGATCTGCCGCTCGGCGGCGAGTTCCGGATAAAGCACGTCGACCTGCAGCAGGAAGCGGTCGAGCTGGGCTTCCGGCAGCGGATAGGTGCCTTCCTGCTCCAGCGGGTTCTGGGTCGCGAGCACGTGGAAGGGGGCGGGCAGATCGTAGCGCTGGCCGGCCACCGTGATGTGGTATTCCTGCATGGACTGCAGCAGTGCTGACTGGGTGCGCGGCGAGGCGCGGTTGATTTCGTCAGCCATCAGCAGCTGAGCGAACACCGGCCCCTTGATGAAGCGGAAGGAGCGGCGGCCGCTATCGTCCGTATCCATGACTTCCGAGCCGAGAATATCCGAAGGCATCAGGTCGGGCGTGAACTGGATGCGGTTGCCGCCGAGGCCGAGCACGGTGCCGAGCGTGGTGACGAGCTTGGTCTTGGCGAGGCCAGGGACGCCGACGAGCAGCGCATGGCCGCCGGACAGGACGGCCAGCAGCGTGTTCTCGACCACCTTTTCCTGACCGAAGATCACTTTGGCGACTTCGGCGCGAATGGCGGCGATGTCGGAAAGGGCCATTTCCGCGGAGGCGATGATGGCTTTCTCATCGAGGACGGTATCGGTGGAATTCATCAGGCCCATGTCGCTCTCCATCATCCAAACTGGCGGCATCCAAACTGGCTGGCATCCAGAACCTGCTGGCACTTAGAAACCGGCTGGCTTTTCCAGGCCGGGCTCATCGATATCCCGGCGGCGAATCGCTGCGTCGCAGCATCCGGCTTATCCGATCAAACTTATTCCCCGAAATATGGCTGACAAGCACGTATTGAATGACTATCTCGTGAGGAACAATTGCTTTGATGGATGCTTACGGTCGAACCGGGACTGAAAGATGGCAGCGCAAACGATAAATTCGGCATCCGATGCCGCAGGGCTTGCGGCGCTGATCTCGCGTGCTTCCGAGCAGAGCGGCGACGGAAAGCGTGGTTTACCGCCTGTCGAGCGGTGGAATCCGCCCTTTTGCGGCGATATCGACATGGAAATCCATGCTGACGGCACATGGTTCTATATGGGCACCCCGATCGGCCGCGCACCGCTCGTGAGGCTGTTTTCGACGGTGCTGCGCAAGGATGAGGACGGTCGGACCTATCTCGTAACACCTGTGGAAAAGGTCGGCATCCGCATCGCCGACGCTCCCTTCCTTGCGGTCGAGATGCAGGTCACGCAGCGTGAGGGCCAACAGGTGCTCACGTTCAGGACAAATGTCGGTGATGTGGTGGAGGCGGGGTCGGAACATCCCTTGCGCTTCGAGATTTCGGGCGAAAACCGCGAGCTTAAACCCTATCTCCTGGTGCGCGGCCGGTTAGAGGCCCTGGTCTCCCGTGCTGTCATGTACGATCTCGTGGAACTCGGCGAGGCGATCGTGATAGACGGAGTGCCGATGTTCTCCGTCCGCTCCGGAACGGAAATCTTTCCCGTGATGCCCGAGGCCGAATTGGACGCCTTATCCCAATGAGTGAATTTCCCCTTTTTTCGGCCGGCGATTTTCGCCGCCGGGCACTGAACCAGAATGGCGGGCCGGTCGATCACGCCTGGCGCGACCATGGCGATCATCTGCTCAATCCGACGCTCGTCGATCTCGCCGCGGGACTGAAGCTCAAGGATGCCGCCGTGCTGGTGCCTGTGGTCGACGACGGCGACGAAGCCAAGGTAATCCTGACGCAGCGGACATCGACGATGCGAAAACATTCCGGCCAGATCGCCTTCCCGGGCGGCGGGATCGATCCGGAGGACCGCTCGCCGGAACAGGCGGCGTTGCGCGAGGCGGAAGAGGAAATCGGCCTCGACCGTTCCTTCGTCGAAACGCTGTCGCGACTGCCGACCTATTATGCCGCGACCGGTTTTCGGATCACGCCGGTGCTCTCGGTGGTCAGGCGCGGCTTCGAGATCACGCCCAATCCGGCCGAGGTGGACGACGTCTTCGAGGTGCCGTTATCCTTCCTGATGAACGCGGCCAACCACCAGCGCGGCAGCAGGGAATGGGACGGCACGGAGCGGCATTTCTATGTGATGCCCTACGAGGAACGAAACATCTGGGGCATTACCGCGGGCATCCTGCGCACGCTCTACGAAAGGCTTTATGCATGACGAGTGTAGCCGACGAGGCCTGGTTCCGGGACCCGGCGCTGCAGCGCATCCTGACCCTGCTCAATGCCGACGGCGGTGAGGCGCGGGTGGCGGGCGGCGCGGTGCGTAATGCACTGATGGGGCTTCCCGTCGCCGATGTCGACGTCGCCACCACGCTTGTCCCGGAAAAGGTGGTCGAGCGGGCGGTGACGGCCGGTATCAAGGCCGTGCCGACCGGTTTCGAGCACGGCACGGTGACGCTGGTCATCGGAGGCCACGGGTTCGAGGTCACCACGTTGCGCCGCGACGTCGAGACCGACGGTCGGCGGGCCAAGGTCGCCTTCGGCACCGATTGGCAGACGGATGCCGAACGACGGGACCTGACGATCAACGCACTTTATGCGGACGCTCAAGGCGAGGTGATCGACCTTGTCAACGGTCTACCGGATATCGAGACGCGCACCGTCCGCTTCATCGGCGATGCGGCCGAGCGGATTGCCGAGGACTATTTGCGCATCCTGCGCTTCTTCCGCTTCTTCGCCCATTACGGTTCCGGCCGGCCGGATGCGGATGGCCTGAGGGCCTGCGCCCGCGCCAAGGACAAGCTTTCGACGCTGTCGGCCGAACGCATCTGGGCGGAAACCAAGAAGCTGCTGTCGGCTGCCGATCCTTCCCGCGCGTTGCTGTGGATGCGGCAGGCGGGCGTGCTCACCGAAATCCTGCCGGAGACGGAAAAGTGGGGTATCGACGGCATCCACGGCCTCGTGGCGGCCGAGAAGTCGCTCGGCTGGACGGCCGATCCGATCCTGCGGCTGGCGGCGATCGTGCCGCCGGATGCCGAGAGGCTGGATGCGCTCGCGAAGCGGCTGAAGATGTCGAATGCAGAGGCTGCCAAGCTTGCGGCCTGGGCAAATGCGCCGGTGCTGCCGGACGAAGTGACGGATGTCGGGTTTGACCGGCTGCTCTACCGCCATGGTGCGGAGGGGCTGGTCATCCGGCTGAGGCTGGCCCTGGCGTCGGCGCGAACTGCGGCCGAAGGCGATCCGGCGGCGATGCGCAGATCCGCGCGGCTGTCGGTCTTGCTGAAGAGGGCTGAGGACTACGAGAAGCCGGTCTTTCCGCTCAGTGGTGCCGATATCGTCGCAGCCGGCGTGCCGGCCGGAAAACGTGTCGGCGAAATCCTGAAGGAATTGGAAGATTTCTGGGTCGAGCGCAATTTCGCTCCCGACCGGGCGGCGCTGACCGCCCGGCTGGAGGATATGATCCGCAGATCACTCTGACATCAGGCGTATCGCCGCTCTGACATCGGGTGTTTCGAAATCAGATACAGCCACTCCGATGCGGATGACCGACTTCGGTCGCGCCGGGCGTCAGGCCGCCGCCGCTCCGTTTTCGTCGCGAATGCGTGCCTTGATGTTCTCGACCATGTTTTCGCGGATGATCTCTTCGCCATGGACAGTGCGAAGATGTTCCACGGCGCGGCGAACCACTTCGGCGTCTTCATCGGCCCGGGTATGCCATTGGCAACCGGGGACGAGCGTACCGCATTCGAACAGTCGCATGATACTTCCTCCTATTGTCGTCGGACTGGAGGCGGGCGGACAGCTCCTCATATCCGCCGGCCCCAATCCCGATAACTCGAAAGCGACGACGCTGTTCCCGATGCCTATTCGGAAAACGCCCAGGCGTGGAAAACGGAAGCCTCTTCCTTACCCTTTTCCCGCGCCGTCTCGGTGTTGGCGGCCGACATGGCAACCGACTTGCCGGCAAGCTGGCGCCTTACCTGGTCCACATAAAAGGAATGGGGGAGTTCTCCGCCAGTTCTCGCGCGCATCTCCGTCGCGAGGCGGTCGATCATTTCAGCGGTATCAAGGGAACGGGAGTCCCTGTCCTTAGACGCTTCCGGCATGGGCATGCTATTCGGTGCCATCATGGCGATCCTCCTCCGGTACAACCAAAGGGACGCTACCACCATCGCGCTGATTCCGATATCGCATTTGTTAAGGATGAGATATTAGGGCCGGTTTATACCCGATATCGTTAACTTTGTGGTTCTCGATCTAAGGCCACCTTACAACCGGAGGCAGTGACGAGAGGATGGACTCGACATTGCCGCCGGTCTTTAACCCGAAAATAGTGCCACGGTCGTAGAGCAGGTTGAACTCGACATAGCGGCCGCGACGGATCAGCTGTTCGTCGCGATCATGTTCCGTCCAGGGCTTGTTGAAGTTGGCCCGGACGATCCGCGGATAGACGAGGTTGAAGGCGCGTCCGACATCCTGCACAAACGCGAAATCCGCATCCCAGCCGCCTTTTTCCGCGACCGGATGCAGCCAGTCGAAGAAAATGCCGCCGACGCCGCGCGGTTCGTTGCGGTGCTTCAGGAAAAAATAGTCGTCACACCAGGCCTTGTAGCGATCGTAGTCGGCGACCGCCTCGTGGCGTTTACAGGTGATTTCCATGACCCGGTGGAAGAGGGTGGTGTCCGGATCGTCCTGGGTGCGGCGCCGGTCGAGGACCGGGGTAAGATCCGCGCCGCCGCCGAACCACTGGCTCGACGTCACCACCATGCGGGTATTCATGTGGACGGTCGGCACATTGGGATTGATCGGATGTGCGATCAACGAAATGCCCGACGCCCAGAAGCGTGGGTCTTCCTCGGCACCCGGCATCTGGCTGCGGAAATCAGCGGAAAATTCGCCGTGGACGGTCGATGTGTGGACGCCGACCTTCTCGAAGACGCGGCCTTCCATCATCGACATTCGTCCGCCGCCGCCCGCTCCGCCATCGCGCAGCCAGTCCTTGGGTTTGAAGCGGCCGGGCTCCTGATCCGAGAGGGGGCCGGTCAGCTCGGCCTCGAGGCCTTCCAGCGACGCGCAGATCGTGTCGCGCAGGCTCTCGAACCAGGCTTTCGCAGCCACCTTCTTGTCTTCGATGTCCTCGGGCAGCCCCTTGGGCAGTACCGGCCGTTCCATATCTCTATTCCTCTCGCCATCCCCTTGGCGCGACTCGCATTTTTCCGATCGGGAATTAGCATTTCTGGCTTTCGCGAACCATTCCATCGATTGTCGCGGGTGGAAAATGAGACTCGCAAAGCGTGTCGCCCGGCACTATCTTTACCGCATAAACAGGTGCTGATCAGAGGCTTTCATGGCAAAGTTCACACCCCCGCCGCTCGACGGGCTGAAACGCAGGATCGACCGCCACCGGCAGGAAAAAGCCGGTGAGCGCCAGGGCATGTTCGTGCGGCAGACATTTCAGCTCTCACGCGAAGAAGCGCGCGAAAAGGCGCGCGAGTGGTTTCACGAATTTCCGAAGGCCGCCTATTGGACCGAAGTGGAAAGCTGGCGCCAGCTCGAAGGCGACCAGATCGAATTCACGATGCGACGGCTGCCGACCGCGGATTGATCCGATCCATTATTGCGGATCTTCGTAGGTGTAGAGCGCGCACATTTCGGCGCTGCTCTTCGGTGGATTTCGCCCCGTAAACACGGCGATCGCCGACATTCCCTTGCCGGACGCCCAGTTGGCGACATAGGTCACGTCGCCCGATCCGCAGAGCTGATTACCGTTTTCAAGTTCCGGATCGGCCGGTTTCGCGACGCGATAGACCGATGCCGGCACACGTCTGCCATCCACCCGGAAATTATCGGCAACGAGGTCGGAGAATTCGAGGGATTCTTCGTTCTCGAAGGTGATGCTGAAATCGTCCAGCCAGACATCGCCGGTGACGCTCATCGCCGTCTTGCTGACCGCAGTATAATGCTCGGCCTCCTGGGCGTGGACGGGCGAGGCCAGCAGGGCAAGTGCGGCAACGGTCATCTTGTAGCAAAGCAGATTGCGCATCTCGGTCCTTGATGGCTTGGGCTGGGAAGAAGAAGCTCGATTGCGGAAACATATGCGATCCCCGATGTTTGGCCCATGGGCTTCGATCGATTTGACATGTGTTTTTCAAAAGATGCTAAACGGGGGGGCGGACCATCCGTCAGATGCCGATAGCGCTTAGGCGGCATCCTCCGCCTTGACGAGAACCGGGGTGAGTTCGAGGCCGAGGGCTTTCATCACCTTCAGGATCGTCGCGAATTCCGGATTTCCTTCGCCGCTCAGGGCAGTATAGAGCGCCTTTCGGTTCACTCCGACATCGCGGGCGAGTTTGGTCATGCCCCGCGCCCGCGCGACGATGCCGAGAGATCTCGCGATGAAGGCGGCGTCGCCCTCTTCGAATGCTGCCTTCATGAACTCTTCGATGCCCTCTTCGGTATCCAAATGTTCAGCGATGTCGAACGGATGCGTTTCCAAAGCCATCGGTCGTCCTTCCATTTCCGGAGGCGTTGTTCAGCAGGGTGTGACGCTCAGTTTAGAATAGGCCTATCCGTGCAATCAATCCGCATCCACCTCTTCATCCGCTTCCAGCAAGATCGGCCCCGCACCCTTTTCGCCGAGCATGTCCAGTGGGTTCCTGAGCGGGCAGTCCTCCATCGACAGGCAGCCGCAGCCGATGCAGCCGGTCAGGTGGTCGCGGAGCGCCGTGAGGCTGGCGATCCTGTCGTCGAGCTGGCGTTTCCAGGTTTCCGATAGACGCCGCCAGTCCTTTGCCGTCAGCGGCCGGTCGTGCGGCAGGACGGAGAGCGCTTCGGCGATATCGGCAAGCGGTATGCCGGTCTTCTGGGCCACCTTGATGACCGCGACCCGGCGCAGCACGACGCGCGGATAACGGCGCTGGTTGCCACGGTTGCGGCGGCTCTGGATCAGTCCCTTGGTCTCGTAGAAATGCAGGGTCGAGACCGCCACGCCGCTGCGTGTCGCCACTTCGCCGACCGTCAGTTCCAGCTCCAGCCTGGCGCCCGGATTTTTCTTCATCATTGCTGTTGACCTCAATATTACTTGAGGTTCTATAGCATAGGCTTCCTGAAAGAAAACCGGAGCCTAAGTCAATGAAGAAGGAAAACCCGTCTGCCGCAGCGCCTCGCCTGATATCATCGCCGCCGACATGGCGACGTTGATGGAGCGCTGGCCTTCGACCATGGGGATGAGGATGCGGGCGTCGGCTGCGTCATGCACATTGTCCGGCACGCCGGCGCTTTCGCGGCCGAAGAGCAGGATATCATCCGGCTGGAATTCGAAGCGGGTATAGGGCAGGGCGGCCTTGGTGGAGGCAAGCACGACGCGCCGGCTGTTCGCCTTGCGCCATTCGTCGAAGCGCTGCCAGTTGACGTGGCGGGCGAGCGTGACGTCCGCCAGATAGTCCATGCCGGAGCGCTTCAGGTTCCGGTCGGAAATGTCGAAACCGGCCGGTTCGATGATGTCGACGGAAAGACCGAGGCAGGCGGCGAGCCGGAGGATCGTGCCGGTATTGCCGGGGATGTCCGGCTGGTAAAGGGCGATGCGAAGGCTGGGGAAGATGTCGCTCATATATCGTCCTTAAGCGAAGCCGGTGCCTGATCTCAAGCCCTATTCGGTGCAAGGCAGGGCTGTGACGATCGGGCAACAGGAAATTCTAGGATGAGTGGGCTGCTTCGATTTGCCCTTTTCAATTCCTGCGCGAGCGGCTAAAAGGCGAGCGTAACTCAACGCCAACACAAGGAGGCCCACATGGATATGACCGTGCTCACGCGCCTCCGCTGCCGGATTTCCATTTTTCTGGCCTAGGCGTTTCGCGGTTTCACGCAAACCTTTCCCTCTCTGATCCGTTACGCGGCCGGCATTCGGCCGCGCCATACTGAATTTTCGCCGTCAGGCCCTTGGCTCGCACCATGCGCGGCAAAGGGGACGGCAATCCGACTTGCGGAGCTATTTCATGTTCTCGTGGTTCGAACGGCGTGTTGATCCTTACCCGGACGAAGCGCCCTCACTGCCGCCCGCCGGCCTTGCGGCCTTCCTGTGGCACTATACCAAGCCGGTCTGGCCGTGGGTCGTCATCATGTCGACCTGTACGATGCTGATCGCGGTCGGCGAAGTGGCGCTGTTTCAGTTCCTCGGCGATATCGTCGACTGGCTGACCAATGCCGATCGGGCGACCTTCCTTGAAAGCGAGGGGCCGAAACTGTTCTTCATGGCCTTCGTGGTGCTGATCGGATTGCCGGCGGTCGCGACGCTCAATTCGCTGATCATGCATCAGATCCTGATGGGTAATTTCCCGATGATCGCCCGCTGGCAGATGCATCGGTTCCTGCTCAGGCACTCGATGACGTTCTTCGCCAACGAGTTTGCCGGCCGCGTCTCGACCAAGGTGATGCAGACCTCGCTCGCCATCCGTGAAACGGTGATGAAGGTGCTCGACGTGTTCGTCTACGTCTTCACCTATTTCATCTCGATGATCGCCATCGTCGCGGCGGCGGATCTGCGCCTTGCGGTGCCGCTCGTCCTCTGGATCGTCTGCTACTCGATGACAGTCGCCTATTACGTGCCGCGTCTGAGGAAGATTTCGGCGGAACAGGCGGATGCGCGTTCGATGATGACCGGTCGCGTGGTGGACAGCTATACGAACATCGCCACCGTCAAGCTTTTCTCGCATGCGGGAAGGGAAGAGGCCTATGCGCAGGACGCGATGGATATCTTCCTGAAAACCGTCCATGCGCAGATGCGCAAGGTGACGGGTTTCCAGGCGCTGGTCTATTTCTACAACTGCGTGGCGCTGTTTACCGTCGGCGCGTTGTCGATCTGGTTCTGGCTCGATGGTGTCATCTCGATCGGGGCGATCGCCATCGCCATCGGCCTTGCGATGCGTATCAACGGCATGTCGCAATGGGTGATGTGGGAAGTCTCTGCGCTCTTTGAAAACATCGGCACCGTCTATGACGGCATGTCGATGATGACAAAGGCGCATGACGTGGTGGACCGGAATGGCGCTTCGGCGCTGACGGCTAAAAAAGGCCATATCCGCTACGACAACGTCCACTTCCACTATGGCAAGGGCAAGGGCGTTATCGAAGGCCTGACGCTCGATATCCCGGCCGGGCAGAAGATCGGTCTGGTCGGCCGCTCCGGCGCCGGCAAGACGACGCTGATGAACCTGCTGTTGCGCTTCTACGATCTGGAGGGCGGCCGCATCACCATCGATGGCCAGGACATATCGACCGTGACGCAGGACAGCCTGCGTTCGCTGATCGGCGTGGTCACCCAGGATACCTCGCTGCTGCACCGCTCGATCCGCGACAACATCGCCTACGGCAAGCCGGACGCGACCGATGCGGACATCATCGAGGCGGCAAAGCGGGCAAACGCCTGGGAGTTCATCGACGGACTTGCCGACATGCAGGGACGCAAGGGTCTCGACGCGCATGTGGGCGAACGCGGCGTGAAGCTTTCCGGCGGGCAGCGGCAGCGCATCGCGATCGCCCGCGTCTTCCTGAAGGACGCGCCGATCCTGGTGCTCGACGAGGCGACTTCGGCGCTCGATAGTGAAGTCGAAGCGGCGATCCAGGAGAACCTGTTCGCGCTGATGGAGGGCAAGACAGTGATTGCGATTGCGCACCGCCTGTCGACGCTCACCGAAATGGACCGGCTGATCGTGCTCGATCGCGGCCGGATCGTCGAGGCCGGCACCCATCGCGAACTCGCCCGGAGCGGCGGCATCTATGCCGACCTCTGGAACCGCCAGTCCGGCGGCTTCATCGGCCATGACGACGTGATCGAGGAAGAGGCGGCGGAGTAATCTCCGCCGTCGCCCCTTCTCGCTCTAAGGTCGTATTCCAGGGCATGCTTCCGCAGAATTCAGATTCGGTTTTCGCGGGTGTGCCAGATACGGAGGAGAAAGATCGTCTCGCCCTGGATCTCGTATCTCAACTCGTAACCACCAATCAAAAGTCGTCGGATTTCACGCGGTGCGAACTCATCCAGCTTTTCACCTAGCCGCGGATGCTGGATGAGTTTCTTGGGTGCTGCAGCCAGGTTTTGAGCCGTGCGCGCCGCCGCGGGTGCGTTCACCGCAGCCAGAAAATCATGAAGGCGGTTGAGATCGGACACCGCTTTTGACGACCACTTCAGTTCCATTAAAGGGGACGGGGCAGGGGCTTGTCAGCACCCAGGCTGGCAACCCACTTTTCGACCTCTTCCTGATCGACCACGTTTCCCGCATCGACGTCCGCCATTGCCTCCAGCGTCAGCCGCCGCCGCTCCTCTTCGAGCTCGATCCAGCTGGCGAGTGCCTGCTTGACGATCCAGCCCCTTGAACGTTCCAGGCGGGTTGCCAGTTCGTCCACTTTCTCAGCCAGCTGAACCGGCACATGTGTCGTCAGAACGCGGGTTTCCATAGGAACTCCTTTGGGACAAATCATAATGATTGATTCTGATTATGTCCAATGGGCGCGAAGGTCCGCCCGGCAGGCCTTCCACATTAAGAAAATGTAAGCCGCGGCCCGGCCGCTTTCGCTTTGCCGGCGATCAGAATCCGCCTATATCCGGTCCATGTTGAAACCGGTCTTCCGCATCTTCGAAAGCTTTATCAAGCCGTTTGCGAGGCGGGACGACCTGAAACCGCCTGTGGGCCTGATCGGCTTCGTCTGGTTCTATGTCAGCCAGGCCAAGCTTCCCTTCTTCGCCATGCTGGTGCTTGGCGGTCTTGCCGCCGGCGTCGAGGCGGCGATGTTCTGGTATGTCGGTCGCCTGGTCGATATCCTCGACACGACGAAGCCCGCCGACGGATGGTCGGGACTTTTGGCCAACCATGGCACCGAGCTGGTGGTCATGGCGCTGGTGGTCGGCATCGGCCGCTTCCTGATCGGGCTGATGACGGCGCTGGTCGACCAGCAGATCATCACGCCCGGTTTCTACAACCTGGTGCGCTGGCAGTCGTACATCCATGTGTCGCGCCAGTCGCTATCCTTTTTCCAGAACGATTTCTCCGGCCGTATCGTTACGAAAGTCTGGTCGGCGGGGCAGGCGACTGGTGACGTGCTGACTTCCTTCATGGAAAGCGTCTGGTTCGTCGGCATCTATTCCGTTTCGACCATCGCGCTGGTCGCAGGGCTCGACTGGCGGCTCGCCGTGGTGGTCGTCGCATGGCTTGCGATCTTCGCGCTGCTCGCCCGCCATTACGTGCCGCGCATCCGCGAACACTCCAAGGCCTCGGCCGAGGCCGGGTCGATGATCAGCGGCCGCATGGTCGACGCCTATTCGAACATCCAGACGCTCCGGCTGTTCGGCCGCGACGAGGCCAACGACCGCTATATGCTCTCCGGTTTCGAGAGCTTCCAGGCGACGATCATCGCGTTCACCCGACTGCTCACCAGCGTGCGCGCCTCGATGGCCTTCCTCTCCGGCACGATGATCGTCACCATGGCGGCGATGAGCGTGCATCTCTGGCTCTCCGGCCTGATCTCATCGGGTGCGGTCGCCTTCACGATGGCGCTGATGCTGCGGCTGAATTTCCTGCTCGGCAGGCTGATGACGCAGCTCAACGGGATCATGCGCAATATCGGCACGATCCAGAATTCGGCCGAGCTGATCTCGCAGCCGATCGGGCTGGTGGATGCGCCGGATGCAACGCAGCTGGTGGTAAAACGCCCGGAAATCCGTTTCGAGAATGTCAGCTTCCATTATGGCAAGGCGAAGGGCGTCATCGACAATCTGTCGCTCACCATCCGGCCGGGCGAGAAGCTCGGCATCGTCGGGCGTTCCGGCGCCGGCAAGTCGACCCTCGTCAACCTGCTCCTGCGGTTTTACGATCTCGAAGGCGGCCGGATCCTGATCGATGGGCAGGATATCGCCAAGGCGACGCAGGAATCATTGCGGGGCCAGATCGGCATGGTGACCCAGGATACCTCGCTGCTGCACCGGTCGATCCGCGACAATATCCTGTTCGGCCGGCCGGATGCGACCGAGGCACAGCTTGTCGAGGCGGCGCGCAAGGCTGAAGCCGACACGTTCATCGCGGCTCTCGAAGACCAGCGCGGCCGCAAGGGGTTCGACGCGCATGTGGGTGAACGCGGCGTCAAGCTTTCCGGCGGCCAGCGCCAGCGTGTCGCGATCGCCCGCGTGATGATCAAGGATGCGCCGATCCTGGTGCTCGACGAGGCGACCTCGGCGCTTGATTCTGAGGTCGAAGCGGCGATCCAGTCGAACCTGGAGCGGCTGATGCAGGGCAAGACCGTGCTCGCCATCGCCCACCGGCTTTCGACCATCGCAGCCCTCGACCGCCTCATCGTCATGGATCAGGGCCGGATCATCGAGGACGGCACGCACAACGAACTGATCGCGCGGCGAGGGCTCTATTCGGAGCTCTGGGCGCGCCAATCCGGCGGCTTCCTGGCGGCGGATGCCGCCCAGTAATAGGCTCACTGTCCGGTGATGGCGATCTCGGCGATCAGCCCGTAGTGGTTCGAGCCGTGTGCATCGGCAATGCGGGTCAGGGACTTTATCTTGAGCGGCGCCCGCGCATAGACGTGGTCGATCGGCAGGCCGAACGCGCCTGCCCGGATCGGCCAGGTGGCGGGTTCGAATGGGGCGGTGGCCAGATCGGTATTGTTCAGGAACCGGCGCATGTTGGGCGCGAGGCTCGAGGCATTGAAATCGCCGGAGAGGAGCAGGGGGCCGCTTGTTTCCGAGATCGCCAGTGCGGCGCGGTCGAGTTCCAGCGAGTGGAAATTGTCGAAATAGGGCTTGGTCGTATGCATGCCGACGAAATTGATCGGCCGGCCGGCGACGGTCACTTTCGCAAGGATGAAGCGATCCGGGAAGATGTCGCTTAGAGACTGGACCATCGGCGCCTCGATCGGCACCTTGGAAAGCATCAGCTGGTCGCAATCTTCGATCAGCACTCCACAGCCGACCCGGTAGGGATAGGTCTTCGCCAGCTCATTCATATAGACCCTGAGCGGTGCTGCTTCCATGATGTTGACGAGGTCGGCGCCGGAAGATCGGATGGTCTCGACGATGTCTTCGGCTTGGTCGAAGTTGTCGTTGAGGATGTTGAAGGACATCAGCTTGAAGGTCGGCGCATTGGCATCCGCCGACGTCATCGGGGCCGCGAAACCGCGGCTCATCAGCACGGCGTGGCCGGCGAAGAGCAGCGAGACTGCGAACAGCAGCCAAACGACGAAGTGGCGCTTGATGAGCAGCGCAACGGCCACGGCCGCCACGCAGACCGCCGCCGCGTGCAGCTGCAGGCTGTAAAGCGTTCCCAAAATCCAGTGAGGGTGTACGTAACGCGTCCCGATCGCCATCAGTACGAGCGACACGATGACGCAGATGGCAACCGATAGTGTTTGTCTCATTCGGGTATGTCCGGGACGGCCGCCTTCTGTCGTGCGGTTGGACTAACATGAGGCCGGTTTTGTTGCAATGCGGCACGCGGCAAGGGAGTTAACGGGAAGCGCGCATCTTCCGCCATTTTCTTGAAAAAGGCCTGATTTTTCCGGGCCGAGCAGGCCTTGCCGCGCCATGTTCGGCGGCCCTGTGTTCTGCCCGACACGCCGCCCCGGAACCCTTCGGGTTTTCCCGCGACAAACTGGTCGCAGCCCCTTGCCAAGGCTGGACATATTTTGCGATCAAGCATAGAACGCGCCGGATTGCTGGGGAATCTATGGTCGAATTGTGTTCAGCCGAGATTCGCCGGGACGGGGGCAGGGCGGTTTCCGCGAATTGCGTGAGAAGGATGATTGAGCCGTGAGCGAGCACGACACACATAGCGAAATACCGGGCGAGCCCACTCGCCGTGATTTCCTTTACCTGACGACCGGTATGGCCGGCGCCGTCGGCGCTGTTTCCGTTGCATGGCCCTTCATCGACCAGATGCGTCCGGATGCTTCGACGCTGGCGCTCG
Source organism: Neorhizobium sp. BETTINA12A (assembly GCF_023006485.1). Taxonomy (NCBI): domain Bacteria; kingdom Pseudomonadati; phylum Pseudomonadota; class Alphaproteobacteria; order Hyphomicrobiales; family Rhizobiaceae; genus Neorhizobium; species Neorhizobium sp. BETTINA12A. The sequence continues at coordinate 18,597 of NZ_JALBGW010000043.1, read as the reverse complement.
CCTCGATCGAGGTCAATGTCGCCGCTCTCCAGCCGGGCATGTCGCTGACTGTCAAGTGGCGCGGCAAGCCGGTATTCATCCGCAACCGCACCCCGGAAGAAATCAAGGCTGCCGCCGACGTGCCGATGGCCGCGCTCAAGGATCCGGTCGCCCGCAACGCCAACCTGGCGCCAGATGCGAAGGCGACCGGCATCGACCGCTCGGGCGGCGCCGGCAAGGAAAACTGGATCGTGATGATCGGCTCCTGCACCCATCTCGGCTGCGTGCCGCTCGGCCAGTCCGGCGAATACAATGGATGGTTCTGTCCGTGCCACGGGTCGGTCTACGATACGGCTGGCCGTATCCGCAAAGGTCCGGCTCCGGAGAACCTCGCCATTCCGACTTTCAGTTTTAAGTCCGATACAGTTATCCAGATCGGGTGAGGGGATAAATACCTATGAGCGGTCATTCCACATACCAGCCATCGACCGGCATCGAGAAGTGGATCGATTCGCGGCTTCCGCTGCCGCGCATGATCCATGACAGCTTCATCTCCTACCCCGTTCCGCGCAATCTGAACTATGCCTATACCTTCGGCGCCATGCTGGCGGTGATGCTGATCGTCCAGATCATCACCGGCGTCGTGCTCGCCATGCACTATGTGGCGTCGACCGGCGCTGCCTTCGACTCGGTCGAAAAGATCATGCGCGACGTCAACCACGGCTGGCTGCTGCGCTACATGCATGCCAATGGCGCGTCGTTCTTCTTCGTTGCCGTCTATCTCCACATCGCGCGCGGCCTCTATTACGGTTCGTACAAGGCGCCCCGCGAAATCCTCTGGATCCTCGGCGTGGTGATCTACCTCCTGATGATGGCGACCGGCTTCATGGGCTACGTCCTGCCCTGGGGTCAGATGTCCTTCTGGGGCGCGACCGTCATCACCGGCTTCTTCTCGGCCTTCCCGCTGGTCGGCGAATGGATCCAGCAGTTCCTGCTCGGTGGTTTTGCCGTCGATCAGCCGACGCTGAACCGCTTCTTCTCGCTGCACTACCTGCTGCCCTTCATGATCGCCGGCGTCGTCGTGCTGCACATCTGGGCGCTGCATGTCACCGGCCAGACCAATCCGACCGGCGTCGAAGTCAAGACCAAGACCGATACCGTCGCCTTCACGCCCTATGCGACGATGAAGGATGCGCTCGGCGTCTCCGTGTTCCTGATCGTCTACGCGTGGTTCATCTTCTACATGCCGAACTTCCTCGGCCATCCGGACAACTACATTCCGGCTGACGCCCTGAAGACGCCGGCTCACATCGTTCCGGAATGGTATTATCTGCCCTTCTACGCAATGCTGCGCGCCATCACCTTCAATGTCGGTCCGATCGACTCCAAGCTCGGCGGCGTTCTGGTGATGTTCGGTTCGATCATCATCCTGTTCTTCCTGCCCTGGCTCGACACCTCGAAGGTTCGCTCCGCCGTCTACCGTCCCTGGTACCAGGTGTTCTTCTGGCTGTTCGTCGCCAATGCCATCATGCTCGGCTGGCTTGGCTCGCAGCCGGCGGAAGGCATCTTCACGACGCTCTCGCAGCTCGGCACGGTCTACTACTTCGGCTTCTTCCTCGTGATCATGCCGCTGCTCGGCCTGTTCGAAACGCCGAGGCGCATTCCGAACTCCATCACGGAAGCAGTTCTTGAAAAAAAGAACGGCAAATCCGCCGAAGCCCGCGCCTGACGCCTGCGACCGAGAGGGATTAGAATTATGAAAAAGCTTGTTACGAGCCTCGTCTCGCTGGCCTTCCTGGCGGGAATGGGCGTTGCCTCGGCCGTGGCGCAGGAAAATCACGCTGCGGCCCCGGCCGCAGAACATTCGGAAACGCCGCATTTTCCGATCAACCATCCCAAGGAAACCGATTGGAGCTTTGCCGGTCCTTTCGGTCACTACGACAAGGGCCAGTTGCAGCGCGGCCTGAAGATCTACACGGAAGTCTGTTCCGCCTGCCATTCGATGCGCCTCGTTTCCTTCCGCACGCTGGAAGGTCTCGGTTACTCGGAAGCGCAGGTGAAGGCGTTCGCGGCCAACTACAAGGTCCAGGACGGCCCGAACGACGAGGGCGAGATGTTCGAACGCACCGCCGTTCCGTCCGACTACTTTCCGTCGCCATTCCCGAACACCCAGGCTGCTGCTGCCGCCAACAACGGCGCCGCACCGCCGGACATGTCGCTGCTCGCCAAGGCGCGCGGCGTGACCCGCGGCTTCCCGCAGTTCATCTGGGACATGTTCACTCAGTACCAGCAGGGCGGCCCTGACTATATCCATTCGCTGCTGACCGGTTACCAGGAGCCGCCGGCCGGCGTCCAGGTTCCTCCGGGCGGCCACTACAATCCGTATTTCTCCGCCGCCGCTTCGCTCGCCATGGCGCCGCCGCTCAGCGCCGACCAGGTGACCTACGAGGACGGTACGCCGCAGACGGTCGACCAGTATGCCAAGGATGTCGCCGCCTTCCTGATGTGGGCCGCCGAGCCGCACCTCGAAGAGCGCAAGCGCACCGGCTTCATGGTGATGATCTTCCTTCTGATCTTCACCGGCCTGATCTACCTGACCAAGAAGTCGGTCTATGCCAGCAAGGAACACTGAGGTTTTCACCTCGTGATCTGAAAAAAGGCGGCCTCCGGGCTGCCTTTTTTGTTGGGAGGAGAGCCATCCGTTGATAGGCTCGTCCTCCTTCTGCCGCCAAACATGTGGGTCATATGTCCTCCAAAAACGCTCTCTCCGCTGCCATTCGCTCCATCCCGGATTATCCGAAACCGGGCATCATCTTCCGCGACATCACCACGCTGCTCGGCGATGCCGTCGCCTTCAGGCAGGCAGTGGATGAGCTGGTGGCGCCCTATACGGGCCTTGGCATCGACAAGATCGCCGGCATCGAGGCCCGCGGCTTCATCCTCGGCGGCGCGCTGGCGCATCAGCTGAAGGCCGGTTTCGTGCCGATCCGCAAGAAGGGCAAGCTGCCGCACCAGACGGTGCGCATGGCCTACAGCCTCGAATACGGCACCGACGAGATGGAGATCCACGTGGATGCGGTAAAGGCCGGCGAGAAAGTGATCCTCACCGACGACCTGATTGCGACAGGCGGCACCGCGGAAGGTGCCGTGAAGCTGTTGCGCCAGCTCGGGGCCGAGATCGTCTCGGCCTGCTTCGTCATCGATCTGCCGGATCTCGGCGGACGCAGGAAGCTCGAAGAACTCGGTGTCGAGGTCAGAACGCTGGTCGAGTTTTCAGGCCATTGATAGGCCGCCGCCGCGAAGACTGATCCGGGTGAGGGGCAAATCCCTCACGCGAATTCCAGCACCGTGCCTTCGTAGCGCATCACCACGTCGCCATGCTGGTTCACGCCGTCACAGACTGTCATGTTGATCCAGGTGCCGGGACGCGAGGCGAGCGAGCGGCTCTCGGTCAGCGCGACGGAATAGGTGATGCTGTCACCGGCATAGACCGGTTTCAGCCATTGCAGCTTCCTGAAGCCGGCTGAAGGCCCGAGCTTCGGGGCTGTGATGCCCTCGCTTTCGAGCCGCGCCACCTCGGCTTTCCAGTAGGCGATATAGGTTTTCATCCAGCCGGCGCAGGTGTGCCACCCGGAAGCGCAGAGAGCGCCGAAAACGTAGTTTTTGGCGGCTTCCGCATCCACGTGAAAGGGCTGCGGGTCGAATTTCCGGGCGTAGCGGACAATGTCCTCGGCGGTGAAGAGAAGCGTCCCGGTGATGACCTTCCTGCCGGGCGGGGAAAGCTCGATCAGCCTCATGCGGCATTCTCCTCGGCGTCGCGCAGCCGCATCATGATCGGGTTCTCGCCGCGCATGACGATCTCGCCGCGCTGGTTCTCCACCTCGTGCAGGAATTTCACCATGCCGATGCCCGGGCGGGAGCGAAGGGTGCGGGATTCGAGCACGGTCGAGCGGCCGGACAGCATGTCGCCGGCCAGAACCGGCCGTTTCCATTCCATGAACTCGATGCCGGGTGAACCCTCCGACGACGAGCTTGACAGCCAGCCGTCGTACATCATCCGCATGAACATGCTCGCCGTATGCCAGCCTGACGCAGACAAGCCGCCGAGGATGCTCGCCTTGCCGGCTTCTTCGTCGATATGCATTGGCTGCGGATCGAACTCCGCGGCGAATTCGACGATCTCGTCAGCCGTCACCAGCTTGGAGGCCAGGGGCAAGGATCGGCCCGGAGGAAAGTCCTCGAAATAAAGCATTGGCACTGCCTTTGGTCGTTCTGAAAGCGGCGCCACATTAGAAAATGATGGGCGGTGTAACAATCTCTTTTCAGCATGATTTTTAAGGCCGGCAAAACGGCGAAACGCTACTGTGTTTTCAGGGAAATCATGCTCATGTGCCGGAGTGATGGACGCTTAATCGGGACGGATGCATGGCCACTCTCAGGCAGATATTGGACAAGGCCGCCGCCGCGGGCCTGATCGCGGCGAGCCAGGTGCGCGGCCTCGAGGCTCATCTCGCGCAGCATGGCGTGCGGGCGGATATCGCTGTCCCGGAGCCACAAGGTGTCATCGAGAGCGATATCGTCGATACGGAGGTGCCGCGTTTCATCCGCGGTTTTCACGACGTGCTGATCACCATCGGCGTGCTGATCGTCATGGCCGGCATCTGGGGGATCGGCTCGGTCCTCGCGCTGCTGCCGCTGATCATCGTGCTGGCGGAAATCCTGGTGGTGCGCCAGCGGCTGGCGCTGCCGGCGGTGGTGCTGAGCCTTGCCACAGTTGTCTGGACCGTGTTCACGACGATGGCGGTGCTCGACGGGCTGGATATTCACCCGACCGGCGTCGGCTCGATCCTGCTGGTCCTGTTGCCCCTTCCGGCGGTCATGGGCCTGTTCTACTGGCGCTACCGCATTCCGATCGCCCTTGCGGCTCTGCTGCTTTCGGCCTTTGCCCTCGCTCTGACTGTTGTCATCTATCTTCTCGGCCGGGCCTCCGGCACCGGCGACTTTGTCGAGAGCTTCCCGCTGCTATCGTCGGCCATCTTCTTCCTGTCGGCGGTCGGGCTGTTTTCGGTGGCGATGGGCTACGACCTTTCCGATCCGTTGCGGGTGACGCGGCGGTCGGATATCGCGTTCTGGATCCATCTCGCCGCGGCGCCGGCGCTGCTTTACGCGATGCTCTCCTTCGTTTTTCTGCGGAAGGGAACCGGGCTTCTATCGCCCGACCGCTTCGGCGCCTATGACAATGCCGGGCAGGTTCTGGTGATCGTCATCTTGCTGATGACGATCGGTCTGATCATCGACCGCCGCGCTTTCGTGACCTCGGGTCTGGTCTCGCTGATCGCCGCGGTTGTCAGCATTCTTGCAAAGGGCGATCTCGGCGGCGGCAGCGCCGTCTTCGTCGCGCTGCTGGTGGTCGGCTCGGTGGTGCTGGTGATCGGTGTCGGCTGGCCGCAATTGCGGCGGCTGGCGGTCGGCATTCTTCCGGACACGCTGAAAACAAAACTGCCGCCACTCAGGTGAGGGCGGCAGCTAAAGGTTCCGCAAGCGGGCGCTGCGATCAGGTGTTGAAGCGGAAGTGGATCACGTCGCCGTCCTGGACGACATATTCCTTGCCTTCGTCGCGGCCCTTGCCGGCTTCCTTGGCGCCGACTTCGCCCTTGAAGGCGATGTAGTCGTCATAGGCGATGGTGAAGGCACGGATGAAGCCGCGCTCGAAATCCGTATGGATGACGCCGGCGGCTGCCGGTGCCTTGGTGCCGCGCACGATCGTCCAGGCGCGGGTTTCCTTCGGGCCGACGGTGAAATAGGTGATCAGGTCGAGGAGGTGGTAACCGGCGCGGATCAACCGGTCGAGACCGGCTTCCTCTAGGCCGAGGGCCGACAGGAATTCCTTGGACTCTTCCTCGGGAAGCTGCGCCACTTCGGACTCGATCGCGGCCGAGATGATCACGCATTCGGCGCCTTGTTCCTTGGCCATGGCGGCGACGGCTTTTGTGTGCTCGTTGCCGGTCGAGGCATCGGCTTCCGCGACGTTGCAGACATAAAGAACCGGGTGCGACGTCAGAAGGTTGAGGTCCTTCAGGATTTCGATCTCTTCGGGCGCCAGCGTCTTCAGGAGCAGACGTGCCGGCTTGCCGTCGTTCAGGAGCTTGATGACGGCATCCATGACCGGCAGCTGCGCGACGGAATCCTTGTCCTTGCTGGCGGCGCGCTTGCGGGCCTGCTCGACACGGCGCTCCAGGCTTTCGAGGTCGGCGAGCATCAGCTCGGTCTCGATCGTATCGGCATCGCCGACCGGGTTGATGCGACCTTCGACATGGGTAATGTCGTCATCCTCGAAGCAACGCAGCACGTGCACCACCGCGTCGACTTCGCGGATATTGGCAAGGAACTTGTTGCCGAGGCCTTCACCCTTCGACGCGCCGCGCACCAGGCCGGCGATATCCACGAAGGAGATGCGGGTGGGGATGATTTCCTTGGAGCCGGCGACCGCGGCCAGCTTCTGCATGCGCGGATCGGGCACGGCCACTTCGCCGGTATTCGGTTCGATCGTGCAGAACGGATAGTTGGCCGCCTGGGCGGCAGCCGTCTTGGTGAGTGCATTGAAGAGAGTAGACTTGCCGACATTCGGCAGGCCCACGATACCGCATTTGAAACCCATGGGTCCGGACCCTGTATCTGAAGAAATTTCGTTGCTGTGGCTATGGGGGAAAGTGCCGGGGCGGTCAAGGCTTGGTCGGGATATCGCATTCACACATCTTGTAAGTAAGGTAAAATTGCCTTACTTACTCGCTAAGGAGTAATGCGATGGTTAGGTTGAAGGTTACGGCCAAAGGACAAATCACCTTGAAAAAGGAGGTTCTCGATCATCTCGGGATAAAACCCGGTGACGAAGTTGACGTCGATCTGCTTCCGAAAAAAGGAGCTCATCTTCGGAGTGTACCAACCGGGAATATAGAGGATTTTTTTAGCAGCTTCGGGAATCCTCACAATATTCATGCGACACTGGAGGAAATCCAAGACGCTATAGAGGCCGGTTGGGCCGGTGAAGTGCGGTTCGACGATGATCCCTGATACCAATGTCATTATCCGCGCCTGGGCCGGGGATGACGAGGCGCAGGCTGCGGAGGCGCGCCATCATATCAGGGAGGCGGAAGGGCTTTTTATCTCCACCGTCGCATTGTGCGAGTTTGTATGGGTCGCGCGTCAGATCTATCGCCGGACACGACCTGAGATCGCCCAGGCTATCAGGCTTCTGATTGCAGATGAGCGCATTGTTGTCGATCGTGCTGTGGCGGATGCTGGCCTTGCATTCCTCGACGCCGGAGGCGATTTCGCCGATGGGGTGATCGAATTTGAGGGAAGGAGGTTAGGGGGCGAGACCTTCGTGACTTTCGACAAACGCGCGGCCTCGATCGTCCGGGCACAAGGCCGGAATTGCGTTCTCCTGGATGCCGATTGACCCGCATTCCACTCCGATCAACTGCTTGAAAAATTCCGGTTGCGGTGCGATATAAGCCGGAATGCCTAGTGTCGGACGCCGTCATCAGGAGGCGAGACGCCATGAGCGAAGATACCACCCTAAAACCAAGGACGAAAACCAAGACCAAGCTGGAGCGGCCGAAGCTCTACAAGGTCCTGCTCGTCAACGACGACTACACGCCGCGCGAATTCGTGACCATGGTGCTGAAAGCCGTGTTCCGGATGAGCGAGGAAACCGGCTACCGGGTGATGCTGACCGCGCACCGGATGGGGCTGGCGGTCGTCGTCGTCTGTACCAAGGACATCGCCGAAACCAAGGCGAAGGAAGCGGTCGACCTTGCCAAGGAGGCGGGTTTCCCGCTGATGTTCATCACCGAGCCCGAGGAATAGAGAGGGTTACCTCTTTTTTCCCGCCTTCACGCCGAGCGCTTCGGCGCTGATCCAGAACACCGCGTCCTGCGATTCGGCCGTTTCCAGCCATAGGAGTTCGAGGTCGGGGAATTCCTCTTCGAGGATTTCGCGGCCCGAGCCGATTTCGCAGATCATCCCGCCGCCGACGTTGAGATGCGCCGGCGCTTCCGCCAGCAGCCGGCGGACGAGGTCGAGACCGTCGACGCCGCCGTCGAAGGCCATTGCCGGTTCGGAGCGGAATTCCGCCGGAAAACCGTCCATCGCTTCGTGATCCACATAGGGCGGGTTGGTGATGATCAGGTCGTATTTCTTGTTTCCGAGCGGCGCGAAGAGGTCGCCGTTGAAAAGCGTGAGCTGATCTTCGACGGCGTGTTCTGCAACGTTCAGCTTGGCCACTTCGAGTGCATCGGCCGAGAGGTCCACTGCATCGACCTCCGCATTCGGGAAGAATTTTGCCGCGAGGATCGCAAGGCAGCCGGAACCGGTGCAGATATCGACGGCGCTTTCGACGCTCAGCGGATCGGGCAGGAAGGTTGAGCCGTTCTCGCTCAGATATTCGCTGAACAGGATTTCGCCGATATGGGAGCGGGGGACGATCACCCGCTCGTCGACGAGGAAGCGGACGCCCTGGATATAGGCATGCCCGGTCAGGTAGGACGTGGGCTTGCGGGTGGTGACGCGGGCGTCGATCCGCTCGGCCAGCAGCAGCCGTTCGGCCGGCAGAAGGCGGGCGTCGAGGAAGGGATCGAGCACGTCGATCGGCAGGTCGAGTGAGTCGAGGATCAGGAACGCAGCGTCGTCGCTTGCCGTTGTCGTGCCGTGGCCGTATCTGAGGTTTGCGGCGCTGAACCGGGAGATGGCATAACGCCAGTAGTCGCGAAGGGTGACGAGTTCGCCGGTGATGTCATCCATGTTCGGGGCCTGGGTCATGTCGCGCTTCCATTTTCGATCGGCCTCCCATAGCCGCTCCGAAAGCGGCGCGCCACCCCTTTGAACGAGTGCTACGGCTCCTTATGGGCGGCGAATCTGGAAGCCGGTCTTGTTCTGCAGAAAGCCGCAGTTTTCATAAAAGCGCAGCGTTGCCGGGTCCTGCGAACCCGTCAGCAACATCACTTTGTAGCAGCCGTCACTCCAGGCCTGATCGATGGCCCTGCGGATGAGGGCGCCGGCATAACCGCGCTTGCGGTGGTCGGCATGGGTGACGACGTTTTCGATCAGCGCATAGGGCGCGCCTTTGCGGGTGAGGTTCGGCACGACGATCAGTGTCACCGTGGCCGCCGCGCGCCCGTCTGCGAAGCCGATCAACACCGTCATGCCGGGCTGGGCGAGAATGGCGGCGAAACGCTGCTCGGCCAGCGCCGGCTCCGGGTCCGGGTCGTGGTTCAGGTGGTGATAGAGTTCGATCAGGTCGGCAAGATCGCCGTCGCGGGCCGGGCGAATGACGAAGTCGGCAGGGGGCATCGACACTATTCGCCCTTGCCGCCGAACATTTTCTTCAGCATCTCGGCCATCGGGCCCGAGGTCGGCAGGTTCGGTTTGCCGCCGCTGCGGGCCTGATGGATATGCGATTGCCCGGTCGGTTTGGCGACGGGCTTTTTTTCCGGTTTAGGCTTTTCCTCGTCCGGCTTGCCGCCGACGGCGATCGCCAGCTTGTTCATCAGCTGCGAATCCTCTCCCTTTACCAGCATTTCGGCGTTGTCGGCGAGGGCGTCGAGGAGAGGGGAGAGCCAGGTCTGGTCGACCTTGGCGAAATCGCCGAGCACGTGGTTGTGGACGAGCTCCTTTGCTCCCGGATGACCGATGCCGAGGCGAAGCCTGCGGTATTCGCGGCCGCAATGGGCATCGAGGGATTTGACGCCATTGTGGCCGCCATGACCGCCGCCGGTCTTGATGCGGGCCTTGGCGGCCGGCAGGTCGAGTTCGTCATAGATGGCGATGAGGTTTTCCGGCCCGAGCTTGTAAAAGCGCATGGCCTCGCCGACTGCTTCGCCCGAGAGGTTCATGAAGGTCTGCGGCTTGATCAGCAGCACCTTTTCGCCGGCGAGTTCGCCTTCAGAGATCAGCGCCTTGAACTTCTTCGACCAGGGCGAAAAACCGGGACGACGCTGGATCGCGTCCACCGCCATGAAGCCGATATTGTGGCGGTTGCCCGCATATTGGGAACCGGGGTTGCCGAGGCCGGCGATGATGAGCATGGAGACGTCCATCCTTGACTGCTGGCTTTTCACCACCGCGAAACGCCGTCAAAGTCAACCGGTTTCGACACTTGAGCCTTTATTGAAGCTCATCAATACCGTAGCGCCTCAGAATTGCATTCTGGACGCCGTCCTTGATGAGGCGGTCGAGGCCTGCCTGCATCCTGACGATCAGTTCGTCGGGCACATCGAGGTTGCAGGCAATGCCGAGATGCTGCTCGGAAAACAGGATGACCTTTTCGATCGGTGTTCCATCCGCCTTCAGCTTTTGGTAGACGCCTTCCGACATGGGCATCATGTCGATACGGTCCTGGAGCAGCTTTCTGAGCGTCGTGTCGACGTCGGCGCTGAGATCGATCTTCGGGAAACCCGAACTCTTCAGAAGCGCCTCGGTATAGTCGGCGCGATGCGTACCGACAGTGTATTGCTTGGCCTCGTCCAGGGTTGCCGCCATGACCTTCGAACCCGCATGGCGGACGAGGATGTTGCGGTCGATGAAAAGAGGCACGACCCATTTGAAACGCGGCTCGCGTTCGGGCGTGCGGGCGGCGGCGAAGACGCAGTGCATGGGTTGGGTCTCGGCCACCGCAATGGCGCGAGCCCAGGGCATGATCTCCAGGGTGTAAGGCGTGCCCACGTCGCGCATGATGATCTCGACCTGGTCGATACCGACGCCGCGATAGCTGCCGCCCGGCTCCTGATAACTGAAGGGCGGGTAGGACTCCGTCGAAAAGACGATCGGCTGCTGGGCATGGGCGCCCGCCGTGAGGCAGAGGCTGGCAAGAAGCGGCACTGCGATTTTCATCTGTCCACCTTCCAAACGCGCATGTTGTCATTTCTGACCCAGCATCTGGTCCGGTGGTGAGGGCTTGTCAGCTCGCCATGGACTCGATTTCGGCCTGCCGGGCGGATAGGGCCGAGAGCAGTTCGGAGATTTCGCGGGGCTTCGAGAAGAGGTAGCCCTGGGCGTAGTCGATGCCCATTTGCTGCAGCAATAAGCGCTGCTCTTCCGTCTCGACACCTTCGGCGACGACCTTGCAGTTCATCTTGTGAGAAATAGCACTGATGCCTTCGACAAGCATCCTGTTCTTACTGCCTATGTCACCTGTCTGTTCGGTGAGCGAACGGATGAAGGACTGGTCGATCTTGACGATATCGACGGGGAAACGGCTCATGTAGCTCAGCGACGAATAGCCGGTGCCGAAATCGTCAAGCGCAATACGGCAGCCGAAGCGATGGATCTCGTTGAGGATGGTGCGGATTTCAGGGTTGTCGTGCATCAGCACGGCTTCGGTGATTTCCACCACCAGGCGCGACGGATCGATGCCGTAGCGGCCGAGCAGACCGGCAAGGCGGGCCGGCAGTCCAGGCTCGAATTGCAGCGGCGAGAAATTGACCGCGACATAGGCCTCGCCCATGCCCGGCAGGCGTGAGACGCGGGCAAGGTTCGCCATCGCGTCTTCCAGGATGAGGTTGCCGATCTGGCCGATCGTGCCGGTCTCCTCGGCAACGCTGATAATGCCGGCCGGCGACATCAGCCCCTTGCGGGGGTGGCGCATGCGCATCAGGGCTTCGAAGCCCGACGGAACGCCGGTCTCGATGTCGACGATCGGCTGGAAATGCGCCTCGAACCAGCTTGCGGCAATGGCGACTTCGATGTCGCTCTCGATCTCGGCCCGTTCCCGCGTCTGGTCGAGAATGGCGGGATCGTAGACCTGCGCACCGTTCTTGCCGTCGCGTTTGCGGGCATACATCGCCATGTCCGACTTCTGCAGCAGCTCGGCCGCACTGGCGGCATGGCTCGGATAGAAGGCGAGCCCGATACTGGCGCTCAACCGCACGCCGGTGCCCTGGATTCGGAAGGGAACCTCGAACATGTCGACGATCTTTTGGCTGAGTTCGGTGGCGCGGCGCTCGGCACCTTCCCCGGTGATCAGGATGGCGAACTCGTCGCCGCCGAGGCGGGAGGCGGTGTCGCCGTCGTTGAGCATCGGCTTGGTCCGTTCGACGAACTGGCAGAGCACGGCGTCGCCGGCGGCATGGCCGAGATTGTCGTTGATCGCCTTGAAGCGGTCGAGATCGACGAACAGGCAGGCGACCTCCGTCCGTGTCCTGTCGGCCTCGGCAATCTTCTGGTCGAGCGTCGCTTCAAAGCCCTGGCGGTTGAGAAGCCCGGTCAGGTGGTCGGAGATGGCCTGCTGATGGTTGCGCAGTTCTGACTGCCTCAGTTCCGTGACGTCCGTCATGACGCTCAACGAGCCGGGAATGCCGCCGCCGGCCGTGCCGAGTTCGATTTCGACGATCAGCACATCCATCAGGCGGCTGTCGGCGCAGAGGAAGCGGACGGTGGCTTCGATCGCCAGGCCGGTCGATTTCGCCTGCTGCTTGCGCCTTGCATAGATCTGCCGGTCCGCCGGCGCGACAAGCTCGGAAAAGGGATGGCCGATGACGTCCTCACGGCGATAGCCCGTCGCGAGCAGCCAATAGTCGCTGACGGCGGCGATCTGGTCGCCCGAGGTCAGCGAAAACAGCATGGCCGGCGTCAGGTTGTAGATTTCCGTGGTCTGCTGGTGGGCACGCTTCAGTTCGCGCTCCTCGCGCTCCAGCAGCGTCTGCATTTCGTTGAAGCTCTTCGCCAGCCGCCCCATTTCGTCGTTCGACCGCCAGTCGACATGGTGGCGCGAACCCAGCCTGCGGGTTGCCTCGATGGCTGCGGTCAGCCGCATCAGCGGCTTGATGACCATGACGCGGTTGCCGAGGATCGCCGCGCCGAAGACCGTCAGGATGGTGATGATGAAGATGGAGATGAAGGCCATTTCCATCTGGTGCAAGGCGGAGAACCAACCGAGCTTCGGGACATAGACGGTAATGCTGCCGACATTGCGGGTACCCTGCTGCGATTTGTAGAAGATCGGCTCGGAGATGGCTTCAAGCCCGCGGAAATCGGCCGGATTGACGTCGACTTCGGAAATATTCAGCTTGCCCGTATTGTCGCTGATCTGCACGCCGCTGATGGCCGGGTCGGCGACGAGCATCGACGCGACCTGGTGGATGCTGTCGGTGTCGAGATCCCAAAGCGGCTTTCCGAGCGCCTGGGAGTTGGTCACCAGCACGACATTGACGTGTTCGCTGAGGTTCTTGGCGGCCTGCTGGGAGGAAAGCGCCAGAAACAGCGTGAACAGGGGCGCGACGACGACCAGAAGGGCGCCCGAAATAATCGCAATAAAACGACTCTCAACGGAATGAGTCATCCGTCTCCCCGCATTCATCGTCTGGCTGACGCCGGACTTTCCCCGTCATGCTGAAGTAGCGTGCATCGTTTCACCTATTCATTAAACTTCACTGAAACGACAATGCCAAGATTCGAACGAATTACGGAAGCAGCGTTACTAAACTGTATTCGGTGGACAATAAAAAACCCGCTTTCTTGCGAAAGCGGGTCCCATTTCAAGAATTTCGGCCTGGTTATTCAGCAGAAGCCGGTTCTTCCTCGGTAACGCCTGCAGCCGGGGCGACGATCGTCGCGATGGTGAAGTCGCGGTCGGAGATGACCGGACGTACGCCAGCCGGCAGCTTGACGGCGGAGATGTGGAGGCTGTCGCCGATCTTCGCGCCCGTCAGGTCGAGGGTCAGGAATTCCGGAATGTCGTTGGCCGGGCAAAGCAGCTCGACTTCATGACGGACGATGTTGAGAACGCCGCCGATCTTGATGCCCGGGGACTTCTCTTCGTTGACGAAGTGAACCGGAACTTCAACGGAAACTTCCGTGTTGCCCGAGACGCGCAGGAAGTCCACGTGCATGGTGAAGTCGCGGACCGGATCGAGCTGATAGTCCTTCGGGAGGACCTGGATCTTCTCGCCGTTGACGTCGATCGTGGCAACCGTGGTCATGAAACCGCCGGCATGGATGCGCTTCGTCACTTCGTTGGTCGACAGAGCGATCGCGATGGGGGACTGCTTGTCACCATAGATGACAGCAGGAATGAAACCGTTGCGGCGAAGTTCACGGGAGGACCCCTTACCTACCCGTTCGCGCGCCTCGGCCTTGAGCTCGTATGATGCGTGGCTCATGGCATATCCTTTCGAGGTTGTTTGGAGAGTTTTCCGCAAGCGTTATCGGCTCGCGTCAAACTGAAGGGCATCATCCGATGCGCTTCATCCGCGTTGCCTCCAAGGGTGTCTACGCGGACCGGCGGGCTATAATACAACGATCGAGGATGTGCAAGCTTTTCGGCCTGGAAACAAAGGGCTTGCGCTTGACTTCGGCGGGCCGTCTTCCAAATTGGTGCCCGTTGAATGAGGGAAGGGTTTGATTCATGAAACGTACTTTGATCGCGACCGGACTGATGGCTGCGTCCTGCGTATATCCGGTTGCGGCGGCTGAGATCAACGACAAGGGTGCCCGCACCCTCAAGGAAAGCCTCATCCACTTCCTGCCGGATACGGTCAAGTCCACGGGTTTCCTGACCGTCAAGCCGGCCGGCGAACGCTACGAGATCAGCTACGATTTCGCCAAGCTGCTGAAATCCATCAACAAGAAAGACTTCATTGTTTCCGGCCTGAAGCCGTATTCGGTCTTCGCCGCGCCCCTCGACAACGGCCAGTGGAAGTTCAACAGCGACAGCGACATGAATTTCACCGTCAAGGGCAAGAGGCCCGACGGCAAGCCGACGAACCTCAACTACTCCGTCACCGACATGGTGTTTTCCGGCATTTTCGATCCGGCGATCAGTTACTTCCGCTCGGGCGAGGTGACGTCAGGCCCGCTCCGAATGGTCTCGAAGAGCGGTCCGGAGGAGGTCGAGGCGAGTGTCGCCGGCATGAACTATTCACTGGCGTCCGCGGCGAGTGCGGCTGCTGGGGGCACCGATTTCACCGGTAAGGGCTCGTTCCTGCGCTTCTACGAACGGATTGCGACGCCCGAAACTCCACCCATACAGGTCCGCGCCGAAAGCCTCGATTTCGACGTCGGCGTTCAGGGCGTGATGGCCGAAAAGATTCGCACTCTTGTCGCCTTCATGCTGGCACTCATCGAAGATGAAAAGCCGTCGCAGGCCGAGATCACCAGGCTCAAGGATCTCATTCGCGGCGCAATGCCATTCTTCACCGCGCTTTCTGAAAAAATCAGCTTCAACCAGTTCACAGTGGCAAGCCCGATCGGCGATTTCGGCATCGACAAGCTCGACTATACGTTCACGATGAGCGAGCCCGCCGCGGCAACCCGGATCGGCTTCGGTGCGCGCATCGAAAACATCTCGACGCCGGATGGCATCATTCCCCCGCTCTACGCCCAGCTGGTGCCGGACATGGCGGAAGTTGAGGTCGGTGTCGCCGACCTCAACTTCCAGCGTTTCATCGACACCTTCATGGAGATCGACTTTTCCAAGCCCGGTGCGCTACCAGACGCGGAGGGCGAGCGTCTCGGCAAAGCCTTCCTCGACGACGGCCAGTTGACTGTCGATTTCCCGCGCGTTGCCGCGAAATCCGCGCTCTACGACGTCGAAGCCTCCGGCAAGGTCAAGGGTTATCCGGACGAGAAGGACCGCTACACGCTGGAAACCTCGATCCTTGCCCGCGACATTGATAAGCTGATCCAGTATTTCCAGGCCGCCGCCAAGAGCGACCCCGAATTCAACCAGGTTTCATTCGCGATAATGATGGCGAAGGGCATGGCGAAGACTGAACCGGACGGCCGCCTGCGCTGGGACGTCAAGTTCGAGGACGGCAAGAGCTTCAGCGTCAACGGGCAGCCGATCCAATGATCTGACGACCTGTTCACGCCTTTTGGTGCCGGCTTCGCTTTTGCCAGTCAGTCGGCATTTACTATTCAAAGGAACGGTTCAGACATGTTTCAATGCTAAAACTTCTCGACCAAACCCGTTGAAAAGTGACAGGCATTCATGTTTCGCGTTTTCTCCTGCATCTTCATAGAGCACGATCTTCGGTATATCGCTTCCGCTGTGTTGATCTGCGTGATCGGTTCCTTCCTGACCATCCGGCTTTTTTCCCGTGCCCGGAGGGGGAGCGGGATCGAGAAGGTCATCTGGCTTTTCCTCGCGGGCTTCATGGGGGGATCGACCACTTGGACAACGCATTTTCTGGCCATGCTCGGTTATCTATCCGGCGGGCAGGCGGGATATGAGCCGGCTCAAACGCTTCTTTCGTTCATGATCGCGGTCGCCACGGCGACAATCGGGCTGAGCATTGCAAGTTATGGCGGCCGGTCCCTGCTTGCCGAGGCCGGCGGGATGGTGATGGGGCTCGGCATCGCTGCGATGCATTATACCGGCATGGCCGCTTATGAGGTGCAGGGCAGCATCGACTGGGATCGCCGCTACGTCATTGCCTCGCTGATCTTTGCAGGTCTATTCGGCGTGTTGACGACCAATCGCGTCGTGCGGCCGGTGACGCATTTCTGCAAATACAGCTCCGTGCTGGCGATGATCCTGGCGATCGCCACGACCCATTTCACCGCCATGGGCGCGATCGATGTCGTCCTCGACTCCCGTGCCGTGCTGCAGAACGAGGTCGTTCCGCCGGTCGTGCTCGGTTTCGGCGTGTTGTCGCTGATGCTGATCCTGCTGGCGCTGACAGCGGCGACCTACCTGATCGATGCCCGCACGACCCAGGCCGCCGTCGAACAGTATCGCCGCCTTTCCCTGCACGATGCGCTGACGGGGCTTGCCAATCGCGCCGCCTTCAACGAGCAACTCGCCGATATCGCCATGCGTCCGGCCGACCTTGCGTCCCGCATCGCGGTACTTTCCTTCGATCTCAATCGCTTCAAGGAGGTCAACGACGTCCACGGCCATGCGGCCGGCGACGAGGTCTTGCGCAGGATCGGCGGCAGGCTTGCCCAGGCGGTCGGCGAGGGCGAATTCATCGCCCGTGTCGGCGGCGACGAGTTCGTCGCGCTGAAGCATCTGTACTACAAGCGCTCCGACGCGATGACGCTTGCCAATCGGCTGCTTGCCGAAATCTGCAAGCCGATCGAATGGAACGGGAATACGCTCACAGTCGGCTCGAGCGTCGGTATCGCGCTCTATCCCGAAGAAGCAAAGACGATCGACGATCTCGTGGCGCAGGCGGATGTGGCCATGTATCGCGCCAAGCAATCCGGCGACAGCATGGTGTGCTTCTACGATTCGTCGATGGACCAGGCCGCCCGCGAACGCAACTTACTTGCCATGGACATGCGTTCCGGTCTCGTGGCCGGGCAGTTCGAACTCTATTATCAGCGGCAAAACGATACGTTCTCCGAAGAGGTGGTCGGTTTCGAGGTCCTGCTGCGTTGGAACCATCCGGCACGCGGCCTGGTCAATCCCGGCGAGTTCATCCCGATCGCAGAGCGCACCGGCTTCATCGTCGAGCTTGGCGAATGGGTGCTCCGGAGCGCCTGCCTGGAGGCGGCGACGTGGAAAAATCCGTTCGGTATTGCCGTCAACGTCGCTGCCCAGCAGCTCGCCGATCCGAGATTTCCGACCAAGGTTCGCGATATCCTCAACGAGACGGGGCTCAGTGCCGACCGGCTGGAGCTTGAGATCACCGAATCCGGCATCATCGGCGACCATCAGCGGGCGCTTCAGATCGTTCGCCATCTGAAGAGCCTCGGCGTCAAGATCGCCATGGACGACTACGGCACCGGTTATTCGTCGCTTTCGACGCTGATGTCCTTCCCGTTCGACAAGATCAAGATCGACCGAACCTTCGTCGACGGGCTTTCCAACAACGAACAGTCGGCGGCGATCGTGCGCTCGACGTTGATCCTTGCCTCCAGCCTCCATATCCCGGTGCTTGCGGAAGGGGTGGAGACCGATGCGCATATCGCCTTCCTGCGCAAAGAAGGCTGCATGCAGGTCCAGGGCTATCTGTTCGGCAAGCCCGGTCCGCGGGCCGGGATCGAACATATCGTCAATGGTGAAGCCCGGGACGAGAGCACCCCGGTGGTTGCCAAGGTCGCCTGACTTGCGTCAGCGTCGGGGTTCGCCCCCCGGTGCATAGACCGTCTTCTGCTCGAAACGGAACTTGTGGCCGCACTGGCCGCAACGGATCATGTATTTGCGTGGATCGGTCGACGCGAATTCGGTCATGAAGCCTTTCGGCAATTCATCAATGCGGAAATCGCGATTGCCCTGCCGCCTGTCGTCGGTCTCGGAAACCTCGGCGAAACCGACATTGCCGCATTGGGAACATTCGAGTTTTCGGGAATAGCGGTCGCGTGCGGCCATGCTTGTCTCCTTCTTCGGAGGGCCTTCTAGCCGAAGCTTTGGCACAAAGCAAAACGCCGGAACCTCGGTTCCGGCGTTTTCCGTCGACGATTTTGGGAGCCTTCAAGCAAAGCCGCTTAGCGGCGGCACTCACCGGAAGCCACGACGCTGAAGCCGGCATTTGCCGCCTCGCAGGCGTTCGGGAAAGTCTGGGTGCGTCCGCCCTGCTGGCCGCAGACGGGACGGTATTCGCGCGTGCAGAAGCCGGGCTGCTCGGGCCTTCCGGGACGATCCGGGCGACCAGGACGGCCCGGCTGGTTCCAGTC
>NZ_JALBGW010000042.1:0-33628 GCF_023006485.1 Neorhizobium sp. BETTINA12A | reverse complement strand
ACGACAGGCAGCAGCGAATAGAGAAACAGCGAGACAAAATCAGGCGCCACCACGATGCCTCGGATGCCGATCGCCGCAGCCCCCGGCACATTGGCGGCGATCCAGCCAAGCGGCGCGATCAACAGGCCGAAAAGCGCGATCGACGGGATGGTCTGGACGAGGTTCAGCGTGTTGAGCACGCCATCCCGAAGCGGTGCCACCCGATGACAGAGGATGCCGAGCGGCAACCCGACCAGGACTGCGGCAAACAGCGAACCCAGCGCCAGTTCCACATGCTTGCCCGCTTCGATCCAGAAGACGTCGGCGCGGCCCGCATATTCCTTCATGATCGACAGCCCGTTCCAGCTTCCCGACATCAGCAGCGTGCCAATCGCCGCCGCTGCCATGACTAGAAACAGAACCCGCATCGCCGGCGGCGGATCGAGCCGCGTGATCGCATCGGCAGCCAGAAGCGCGAAGGCGAACAGCAGTAGCCAGAAGCCCGAGGCGGGTGAGACGCGGGCATAGGTATTGCCGGCCGGCGTCAGGAAGGTCGCCGCGTACCCGATCGAAAGCGTCAGCGCCGCCAGCGCCACGACGGCTGCAAGGAGCTTGATCCAGGGAGCGGTGCGAAAGAGTGCCGCGGCGATTGCAAGAACAAGGACCACGACAAGGCCCCAACCCGCCCAAGCCGGCAGCGACTGAAGCATCGCCTCCGCCTGGCCCTGCACGATGCGATTGGGCTTGAGCGTCGCAAACGACGCCCAGAGCCCGCCGTAAGCGGCTAGAAGGGCTATGACGATGCCGAGCTTATCGAACCGAACTCTCAAACCGACCCACGCCCCTCATAAACCGACCCTATGATCGATGAAAAAGCCGGGCGTTCCAACGCCCGGCCCATGTTGGCACGAAACCGCGCCGAAAAGGAATTACTTCAGGAAGCCGTTCTTCTTGAGGAAATCCTCGGCGACCGCCTTGGCCGGTTCGCCGCCCACCTGCACGCGACCGTTAAGGTCCTGCAGCGTGACGAGGTCGAGCTTGGCGAAGACCGGCTTCAGCACCGCCTCGATGGTCGGGTTCTTCTTGAGCACTGCCTCGCGGATGATCGGGGTCGGCTGATAGACCGGCTGGACGCCCTTGTCGTCTTCGAGAACAACGAGCCCGGAAGGCGCGATGCCGCCGTCGGTGCCGTAGACCATGGCGGCATTGGCATTGTTGGTTTGGTTGGCGGCCGCACCGATGGTCGCAGCCGTATCACCGCCCGAGAGCGTGATCAGCTGGTCGGGTTTCAGCTTAAAGCCGTAGGTGGTCTGGAAGGCCGGCAGGGCTGCGGCCGAATTGACGAACTCGGACGATGCCGCCAGCACGATCTTGCCGCCGCCGGCGACATATTTGCCGAAATCGGTCAGCGTCTTCAGCTTGTTGGCATCCGCGACATCCTTGCGCACCGCGATCGCCCAGGTGTTGTTGGCCGAAGACGGCGTCAGCCAGACGATCTTGTTGGCGTCGTAATCGAGCTTCTTGACCGCTTCATAGGCCTTTTGCGGGTTCTTCCAGGCCGGATCGTCGCCCTTTTCGAAGAAGAAGGCGCCGTTACCGGTATATTCCGGATAGATGTCAATCTCGCCGGCGGTGATCGCCTTGCGCACCACAGGCGTCGCTCCGAGCTGGATACGATCGGTGGTCTGGATGTTGTTCGCCTTCAGCATGGCAAGGATGATATTGCCCAGCACCCCGCCTTCGGTATCGATCTTGGACGAGACGACGACCTGGGCATTCGCCATGGTGGCCGAGACGCCTAGCGCAAAAGCTATGCCCAAAAGCATTTTCTTCAAAGACATGACAGAATTTCCCTCCGGATCGCCAGTCACCACCTCGTTTGACTTGGCCTGGAACACATAAAAGCCACTGTTATGTAGGGCGACTTATGCAATGTGCGAGTTCTGGAAGGGCGCATCCAACAAATATTTTGTGCGGTGCATTTTTATCCGCCGAACGATCTAGCTCAGAAGGTCCGTAGCAAAAACAAAAATGATATGTCTTCTTCCGCTTAGGAGAACCGAAGAACCATGGACCCCGCGATAGTTTCTCCAGGTGCCAGCCATTCAAGGTCGCCGTATCGCGCCAGTTCCCGTCGATTGTGGACGTCGGGCACGTGGCTGACGGGTTCGACGCAGAGAATGGGCCGATCGTCGGGCACGTAGACATGCAGGTTGGTCAGGGCTCCGGTCGCCGAAAGCGTCATGCTGACCCCGGCGCGTCGCCACTCGAGGACTGCCCGGCGTGGTGCCCATTCCGAAAAATGCCCGTCGAACCACGGCATCTTCGACGTATCGAGACCGTGGGCGAAGTCGGGCCCCCTACTGGCTGAAACGGCCTCGGTCGGCAAACCCCGTTGATCACGGCCAAAACCGATCTCAGCGTCGAAGTTCAGCCAGGTTTCATCCTCCTTGCGGAACCAGGGATGAAAACCCATGCCATAGGGAAGCGTGCGGTTCGCAGTGTTGGTCAGCGTCAACGACAGTTCGGCGCCACCCGGCCCGATCGAGATATGCTGCACCAACCGATAGGCGAAGGGGATCGCCTCGTCGGTAAAGTCGTCGGCCAGGGTCAGCGTGTTCTCGGTAACCTCGATAACCTGCCAGGCCCTGTCGCGGGAAAATCCGTGCAGCGCCATGTTCTGTTCCGGCCGGTTGAGCGGGACCTCGACCGGTCCGTCGGCGTTCAGGAAGCGGCCGGCATCCAGCCGGTTGGCAAACGGTGCCATGATGAAAGAGCCGCCGGTCAATGCGACCTGCGCCGGCGGGCAGGCATGCAGGATCTCGAACCAGTCACCATCCGGCTTTCGCCACCGGAAGGAGGTGAGGCTGGCTCCGTGGCCGGCATCGACAACCAGTTCGCAACGGTCAGCCTTGAGCGTGTAAATGGATACGTCAGTCATCGATCTTGTTGGCCTTGTCGAAATCCATGTCAAAATCCTTTCATACGCGCGACCGGCACCCCGGCGACCGTCGAGGATGCGACCAGCACCGCGCCGCTCAAGGGATAAGCCTCCAGCCTCTCCGGCGAAAGATAGCGGTGCGACGTGACGAGCAGCGTCTTGAGATCCGGGCCGCAGAAACACGGCATGGTCGGCGTCGCCACCGGCAGCGGATATTTGCCGACCACCATGCCCTCCGGCGAATAGCGGTTGAGACATCCGGCCGAAACGCCGGCGCTCCAGTAGAAGCCGTCGGCATCGGTTGCGCCGCCATCCGGCCGCCCATCCGCTTCGCCGGGCGTCGCGATCCGGACACCTTCGCCGATCTCGCCCGTAGCCACGTCGAAATCATGCCGCTCGATCCACTGACCGCCCGAATCCGAATGATACATGCTCGTGCCGTCCGGCGACCAGGCGAGCCCGTTCGAAATCAAAAGCCCGCTCTTCTTGACGGCAAACTTGCCGTCCGCAGCGATGCGGTAAAGCGAACAGACTGGCTGACGCTCCGGCCGCTGGTCGGTCGTGCCAACCCAGAAGGCGCCGTCCGGTCCCACTTTGCCATCATTGAGCCGATTGCTCTCAAGCTCGCCGTCGAGATGCGCGAGCGTCTGTCGCTCCCCGGTCTCCGGGTCGAAGAGAATAATCTCACGCATCAGCGACACGACCAGCCGGCCGCTTTCACAAAGCCCGAGCGAACAGACATTGGTACCGAGAACCCACTCGTCGACCTGGCCCTCGCCGAGCCGGATCGCCAGCAGCCGGCCGGTCGGGATGTCGCAGAGAAAGACGAGATTGCGTCTTTCGTCCCAGACCGGGCCTTCGCCAAGTCGGAGACTGAGGCGACCGACCGGTTCGAAACGCATCACAGGTCGCCGACCTTGGTGGTGCGGCGGATGACGTCGGGATTGTCGAGCACGTAATCGCTGAGTTCCAGCCCGAGGCCCGCTCCTTCGAACGGATAGATCTGGCCGTTTTCGATACGCGGCATGACGGTGACGAGATCGCGATACCAGGTCGAGTAATAGGCGCGTACCGACTCCTGGAAGACTGCGTTCGGCGCGTTGAGCGCCAGGTGGATAGAGGCGGTGAAGACGACCGGGCCGGTGCAGTCATGCGGGGCGATCGGCCGCTGGAAGGCTTCCGCCATGGTGGCGATCTTCTTCGCCTCGCTCAAACCGCCGCACCAGGAAATGTCGAGCATGGCGTAGTCGACGGCATTCTTGCGCAGCAGTTCGACGAACTGGGCACGGGTTGCGAGCGTCTCGCTGGCGCAGACCGGCAGGCCCGAGCGCTCCGCATAGATCACCAGCGCTTCCGTGTCCTGCATCTTGATCGGGTCTTCCATCCAGAAGGGGCGGAATTCCTTGATCTCGCGGGCAATCGCCAGTGCCGACGGCAAATCCCACATCGAATGCAGCTCGACCATCACTTCCATCTTGTTGCCGACCGCGTCGCGGATCTTGCGGAACGGCTCGAGCCCTTTTTCGAGGTCATCCCGATGAATGAAATTGCCGCCGCTGGCGACCGCGAACGGATCAAGCGGCCAGATCTTCATGGCGGTGATACCTTCGGACAGCAGGCTTTCGGCAAGCGCCCCCGCATCGTTGGTGAAGGCGACTTGATCGTCATAAGGACCCTGAGGCTTGTCGGCATCACCGATGTAGCGGCGCGAACCACGGCTATTGTAGGAATAGCCGGCGCAGGTGTTGTAGGTGCGGATCGATGGCCGCGAAAGGCCGCCGAGAAGCTGGTGGATCGGCTGGTTCGTGACCTTGCCGAGAATGTCCCAGAGCGCGATATCGACGGCGGATGCCGCGCGGATTTCGACGCCCGAGGAACGGAAGCCCACGTAGGTTTCGGTCAGCTGCTTGGAAATCCGGTCGATCTCCAGCGGGTTCTTGCCGATCAGCGCCGGCGCGACTTCCGCATGCAGGTAGGTCGCGACTGCATCCGCCCCGCGAAAGGTCTCGCCGAGGCCGATGATCCCTTCGTCCGTATGGATGCGAAGCCAGATGATATTGTTCAGGCTGGGAAGTTGGACGGTTTCGAGCGCTGTGATTTTCATGGGGTCTATCCGGATGAACGAAGGACGGGCCGGCGGGTGATCCGTCGGCGCGGGATCAGTGAACGGCGCCAGGAACGCCGGTATTCGCGAGGCCTCTCCTTCGACGCTTAAGCGGCGACAGGTTCCCAGCCCTTTAAGATCTGTTCGAGGCGATCGCGGTCGGCGGCATCGAGCGCCGGCAGGCCCGGCAGACGCACCGGCCCGAGGTTTTCGCCTCGCAAGGCCAAAGCCTCCTTGACGACCGTGACATTGGCACCGTTGTTGAACTTGGTGCGCAACGTTTCGAAGCCTGCAATCTTGGCGACCAGCGCCCGCGTCCTGGCATAGTCGCCCGCTTCGAGCGCATTCCAGATCGCCAGCGACCGGGCCGGATCGATATTGACGAGGCCGGACGTGAAGCCTTTGGCGCCGAGTGCGTAAAAAGGTGCCGCCCAGCCCTCGGCGAGACCGCAGATCCAGACCGCATCCGTGCCCTCGGTCGCCCGCACGCATTCGGAAAACAGCATCATGTCGGTCGAGGCGAACTTGACGCCGGCAATGTTCGGATGGGTGGCAATGCGGGCAAGATCGTCGACCGCCATCGCATTGGACCGCACATAGGCGACGAGCGGCAGTTCCGAAGCCTCGGCGATGGCGATGAAATAGTCGGCCTGCGAGCAGGGTGCGGCGAATGGATCGAGCGGGTGATGGACCATCACTCCCTGAGCGCCTTCACGCTTGGCCGACTTGGCGGTCGCAATCGCTTCGCCGACCGAACGGCCGGCTGCGGCGGTGACGACTGTCTTGCCCTCGACGGCCGCGACGCAGATAGCCTGCAGGCGAAGCACTTCCTCATGCTGAAGGCTGTAGAACTCGCCGGTATTGCCGCCGCAGACGATATTGTGAATGCCCGCGTCGGCAATGCGGCGGATGATCTTGCCGGTCAAGTGAGGATCGATCGTCCCCTGGTTGTCGTAGGCAGTCACGTGGACGCCCGAAATGCCCGTGAGGACGCGCTTGTAATCGCGGATATTCATGTCCGTTTCCCCCATTCCCGACTTGCTACACCCGGAGAAGATGTTTCTCGCCCGAGCGAATGACGTGGTCGCGCATCAGCCGCTCGGCGAGATCCGGCTCGCGGGCGGCGATCGCGTTGGCGATGGCCTGATGTTCCTCGACCGCCAGGAAGCGCTCCCGCTCCTCCGACAGCACGCTGAGACGGGCCGCATGGGTGTAGATGTTCTGGCCGCCCTGCAGGCGACGCAGATAGCCGCAGCCAGATGCTTCATGGATGGCGTTGTGGAAGCGCTCGTTGAGAGCGATGAACTGCAGCACATCCACCGTCTCGAGACCGGCTCGCATCTCGACGATGAGCTCGCGCATCAGGGCAATATCTTCATCCGTTACCCGCTTGGCGGCCTGGCGAGCGATCATGCTTTCGAGCGCGGCACGCGCCAGCATCATCTCTTCCGCCTGGCCGGCATTGAAGGTGATGTAGATCCCACGGCGGGGCTCCGATCGTACCAAACCTTCGGCTTCGAGTACGCGCAAGGCCTCCTTCAGAGGCGTCGTGCTGATGCCAAGCTGACTAGCGAGATGACGCTCGTTGAGCTTTTCGCCACCCTTCAGTCGGCCGGCAAGAATGGCGTCGCGCACTAGGCCATAGACGTGGTCGCGCAGGCTTTTCAGAAAAACCGGCTCCACGGGCAGAAGTGCGTCGTCACCTCCCATTCATATCCTCCATGCTTATGGCGCTGATCTACCACCTGAAATTTGATATATCAAGGCAGAAATCTGAAACTTGATATATCAATTTCCGCAAAGCCTGTTTAAGTTGATGCCGGGCGGGAGGAGCTCCGTCCCCGGATCGAAACATAATCGACACCGGAATGATGGCAGGATTTCTGGAAGAGCAAGCATGACTAAGCAAGCAGCCAATCTCCGCAGCGCACGCTGGTTCGCGCCGGATGATCTTCGTTCGTCGGGACATCGCTCCCGCATGATGCAGATGGGTTATGACGAGAAGGATTGGGGCAAAAAGCCGATCATCGCCATCCTCAATACCTGGTCTGACCTCAACGCCTGCCACTCCCATTTCAAGGACCGCGTCGAGCATGTGAAGCGCGGCGTGCTTCAGGCGGGCGGCTTTCCGGTGGAACTGCCGGTGCAGTCGCTCTCCGAAAGCGCGCTGAAGCCGACCTCCATGCTCTACCGCAACTTCCTCGCCATGGAGACGGAAGAGCTGTTGCGCGCCCACCCGGTCGACGGGGCAGTGCTGATGGGCGGCTGCGACAAGACCACCCCTGCCCTCGTCATGGGCGCCATCAGCGCCGGTTTCCCGATGATCTTCCTGCCCGCCGGCCCGATGCTGCGCGGCAACTACAAAGGCGAATGGCTGGGCTCCGGTTCTGACGCCTGGAAATACTGGGACGAGCGCCGCGCCGGCACGATTTCCGAAGAACAATGGACCGGCGTCGAGGAAGGCATTGCCCGTTCCTACGGCCATTGCATGACCTTCGGCACCGCAAGCACGATGACCGCGATCGCCGAAGCGCTCGGCCTCACCCTCCCCGGCGCGAGCTCCATTCCCGCCGCCGACGTCAACCATATCCGCATGAGCACGCGGTGCGGCCGCCGGATCGTCGAAATGGTTTGGGACGATTTGACCCCGGACAAGATCATCACGGCCGACGCAGTCCACAACGCCACGACCGTCGCCATGGCGACCGGCTGTTCCACCAATGCCGTTGTCCATCTCCTGTCGATGGCCCGCCGCGCCGGCGTGCCGCTGACGCTGGACGATCTCGACAGGGCGGGACGCACGACGCCGGTTGTCGCCAACATTCGTCCGACCGGTGACAAATACCTGATGGAAGACTTCTATTACGCCGGGGGCCTGCGCGCCCTGATGTCGGAGATCAAGGATCTCCTGAAACTCGACGCCATGACCGTCAGCGGTTTCCCGCTCGGCGAAACGTTGAAGGGTGCGGAAGTCTACAACAGCGACGTCATTCGCCCGCTTTCCAACCCGATCTACCACGAGGGCTCGCTGGCGGTTCTCAAGGGCAATCTCGCGCCGGACGGCTGCGTCATGAAGCCCTCTGCCTGCGAACCGCGGCTGCGGGTTCACGAAGGCCCTGCCCTCGTCTTCGACAGCTATCCCGAAATGAAGGCGATGATCGACCGCGAGGATCTGGACGTCACCGCCGATCACGTCCTGATTCTGCGCAATGCCGGGCCGAAGGGCGGTCCCGGCATGCCGGAATGGGGCATGCTGCCAATCCCGAAGAAGATCCTGAAACAGGGTTATCGCGATATGCTGCGCATTTCCGATGCCCGCATGTCCGGCACGAGCTACGGTGCCTGCATCCTGCATGTGGCGCCGGAAGCCCATATCGGCGGGCCGCTGTCGCTGGTGCGCACCGGCGACATCATCCGCGTCGACCTACCGAACCGCTCGATCGACATGCTGGTGGACGAAGAGACACTCGCCAGCCGCCGCGCCGAATGGGTGGCCCCGGCCGACAAGTATGAACGCGGTTATGGCTGGATGTTCTCAAAGCACATCAAGCAGGCCAACGAAGGCTGCGATTTCGATTTCCTCGAACGGCAATTCGGCGCGACCGCCGGCGAGCCAGACATTTTCTGAGTGGAGACCCCATGACCGACTACGTTCTTTCCGAGACCACGCGCAAGAAATACCAGGGCATCAGCTGCGCGACGATCTGCACCGCGCTCTTCAAGCGTGGACTGCGCAATCAGTTCATCCAGGATGTCCGGCCGCTTTCCCAAAAGCCGCAGAACATGGTCGGTCAGGCCTTCACCCTGCGTTACATCCCTGCACGTGAAGACCTCAACCCGCTTTCGGTGTTCCAGAACCCGCAACATCCGCAGCGCGCCGCCGTCGAGCAGTGCCCGGCCGGCCATGTGATGGTCATGGACAGCCGCAGGGATCCCCGAGCCGCCTCCGCCGGCTCCATCCTTGTGTCGCGCCTGATGGTGCGCGGCGTCGCCGGCGTCGTCACCGATGGCGGATTTCGTGATAGCCCCGAAATTGCCGAACTCGGCATCCGCGCTTATCACAACCGCCCCTCCGCCCCGACCAACCTGACGCTCCATCAGGCGCTCGATATCAACGTGCCGATCGGCTGCGGCGACGTCGCGGTCTGGCCGGGCGACGTGGTTGTCGGCGACAATGAAGGCGTTGTTATCGTTCCAGCCGGCATCGCCGACGAGATCGCCGACGAGGTGGTCGAGATGACCGCATTCGAGGATTTCGTCACCGAGGAAGTCCTGAGCGGCCGCTCGATCATCGGTCTCTATCCGGCGACCAGGGAGGAGACCAAGACGGACTTCGCCCGCTGGCGCCAGGCCAAGGGCCGCTGAGGCAACTTCTCCACCGATCAAACGAAACGGCGCCGGGATCAATGGAATCGGCCGACGGCCAGCAGTCTAAGACCCTGCCGGCATCTCGCGCAGGTCCTTGAAAAGCACGCTTTGGTCGGTGAGGTATTTGGCAAAGATCGGCAGGCTGGCGCCGCCGATCGCCCGCGCCTGGGAGCCGACCATTCCCTCGATGATATCGGGAATAATGACGCCCTGAAGGTCGAGTCGTGCCACCGCCTCGATGGTCGAGGCGACGATCCGTTGCCGCACCCAGGCCGGAAAACCGCCGTCGATCACGGCGGCGCCAAAATCGATGATCGAGGCTGCCGCGACGATCGCCTGGGCGAGCGCATTCGCGGTCTGGAAAATCCACAGATCGAGCGGTTCTCCGAAATCGATCCAGTCGTCGGCGGAATACCAGAGCGGCTGCGGATCCAGGTTCCGCTCTTTCAGAAGGTTCTCCAGAACGAAGATCGAGGCGATGTCGAGCAATTGGCGCGTCTCGCCATCCTTGCCACGCACCGGAAGCGGCCCCACCGCGCCGGCGGTTCCGGTCCGGCCGGAAAAAATCGCGGAATTCAGAACGATCCCGCCGCCGATGAACGATCCGATGAAGAAATACACGAAATCCGGATAGGACGGGCCAACGCCGAATACCAGTTCTGCGCCGCAGGCGCTGGTCGCGTCGTTCTGCAGATAAACCGCGTGCTGGACCTTAGCTGCGATTTCCGCCTGCAGATCGAACCCGCGCCAAACCTCCATCGCCCCTTGCGGAGCGCCCACCTCCTCGGCCCAGTTCCAGAGTTCGAACGGTGCGGCGATCCCGATCCCGGCGATACGGCCGCGCTGTGCCTCATTCAACTGGCCTTCGAGCCGGGCGATGCCGGACGTGATGATCTCGATGATCTTCCCGGGAAGCGGATAGGCATAGGTCTCGTGATATTGCAGCCGGATATGACCGACGAAATCCATCAGCACCAGGTCGGCACTACGCCGACCTATCTTCACGCCGAACGAGTAGGCCGCATCCGGATTGAGGCGCATCGGCACCGAAGGCTGCCCCACCCGGCCGCGCACCGGTTCACCGCGCAACAACAGACCGTCCTTTTCGAGTGCTCGCATGATGACCGAGACGGTCTGGGCGGAAAGCCCGCTGCGTCGCGTGATATCCGCCTTCGACATCGAGCCGTTCAGACGCACAAGCGAAAGCACGAGCCGTTCATTATAGGCCCTCACCCGCACCTGATTTGAACCGCCGGTAAAATTGCCCAGCAGCGCATGGCCTTGCGCCACACTATCCGAAACCGACATGGCTCTTCCTCCCAGAAGCCTTGAACCGACGGAGAAGTCTCATTCAGGAACGCTGGGTATCTTTTTGATATCCCACCCCAATCCCAAAGACGTACTGCACACGGATCGCCAGATTCTGAACCTCCACTTCGGCAAACTATGGCACGAGAAATAAATAATTCAATCGGAATTAATTATTGACAGGCTATTTCAACTCGTTCTTAATTAGGGTGTAAGGGCACAGGACGGCTTGGAGGAGACGCCTGTCGAACTCGGTGGCACCGGTGTCCGAACGTTTGGTCCGCATGGCGGACAATCTTAACTCTGGGAGGAGACCATGAAGAAATCCGTATTGTCCGCCGCATTCGGCGCCCTTGTCCTGGGCGTCGCGTTTTCCGCCCCTGCCCAGGCCGCCGGCGTGTCCGCCTGCCTGATCACCAAGACCGACACCAATCCCTTCTTCGTGAAGATGAAGGAAGGTGCCTCGGCCAAGGCCAAGGAACTCGGCGTGACGCTGAAATCCTATGCCGGTAAGATCGACGGCGACAGCGAAAGCCAGGTCGCAGCCATCGAAAGCTGCATCGCCGACGGCGCCAAGGGCATTCTCATCACCGCGTCCGACACCAAGGGCATCGTGCCGACCGTCAAGAAGGCCCGTGATGCCGGCGTCCTCGTCATCGCCCTCGACACCCCGCTCGACCCGATCAACGCCGCCGACGCGACCTTCGCCACCGACAATCTTCTTGCCGGCAAGCTGATCGGCCAGTGGGCCAAGGAAACCATGGGCGACAAGGCCAAGGATGCCAAGGTCGGCTTCCTGGATCTGACCCCGGACCAGCCGACGGTCGACGTTTTGCGCGACCAGGGCTTCATGATCGGCTTTGGCATCGATCCCAAGAACCCGGACAAGATCGGTGACGAAACCGATAAGCGCATCGTCGGCCACGACGTGACCAACGGCAATGAGGAAGGCGGCCGCAAGGCCATGGAAAACCTTCTCCAGAAAAATTCCGGCATCAACGTCATCCACACGATCAACGAGCCCGCCGCCGTCGGTGCCTACCAGGCCCTGAAAGCTGTCGGCATGGAAAAGAACGTGCTGATCGTCTCGGTCGACGGCGGTTGCCCGGGCGTCAAGTCGGTCAAGGAAGGCGTGATCGGCGCCACCTCGCAGCAATATCCGCTGCTGATGGCATCGCTCGGCATCGAGGCGATCAAGAAGTTCGCCGACACCAAGGAAAAGCCGAAGCCGACCGAAGGCAAGTCCTTCTTTGACACCGGCGTCTCGCTGGTCACCGACAAACCTGTTTCCGGCGTCAAGTCGATCGACGTCAAGGAAGGTACGGCTAAGTGCTGGGGTTGATCCTCATCAGATAGCCCCATTCCGGCCGGGGCGAAATCCCCGGCCATTTTCGACCAGCGATACGCCGCTGGGAAGCAACCGGCGAAGACCGGGCGAACTCAACGGACGGTTCCTGCGCATTCAGCGCGCGGAGGAGGAAACATGAGTGGAACACAGGAATTCGAGCGTGTTCTCGATGGCAGCGACAAAAGCGTTGCCTCGTTCGAGAGCCAGGACGTCTCTCTCTTAAAACGCGCGCAGCATTTTCTGCATTCGACACCCGCTGCCGTGCCGCTGATCGTACTGATCCTGTCCATCATCATCTTCGGCATCGCCATCGGCGGACGGTTCTTCTCGTCCTATACGCTGACGCTGATCCTTCAGCAGATCGCGGTGGTCGGTATTCTCGGCTCTGCCCAGACGCTGATCATCCTCACCGCCGGCATCGATCTTTCGATCGGGGTGGTGATGGTGATATCGGCCGTCATCATGGGCAATTTCGCCGTCACCTACGGCATGCCCGCGGGCATAGCGATCCTTGTCGGCCTGATCACCGGCGGCATCTGCGGTTTCTTCAACGGGTTCCTTGTCGCGGTCATGAGGCTGCCGCCGTTCATCGTGACGCTCGGCTCCTGGAACATCATCATGGCGACGAATTTCATCTATTCCGCCAACGAGACGATCCGCGACACCGACGTGGATGAAAAGGCGCCGCTCCTCCATCTCTTCGCTCTCAATTTCAAGGTAGGCAGCGCCATCCTGACACTTGGTGTCATCGCCATGGTCCTGCTCGTTGCAGTGCTCTGGTACATCCTCAACCATACGGCCTGGGGAAGGCATGTTTACGCCGTCGGTGACGACCCGGAAGCAGCAAAACTCTCCGGTATCCAGACTCGCAAGGTTTTGCTCAGCGTCTACACGATCGCCGGGATCATCGCCGCCTTCGCCGCCTGGGTTTCGATCGGCCGCAACGGTTCGATATCCCCCTCCTCCGCGGTGACCGACTATAACCTGCAGGCGATCACCGCGACGGTGATCGGCGGCATCTCGCTGTTCGGCGGCCGCGGCTCCATTCTCGGCACGCTGTTCGGCGCCATGCTCGTCGGCGTCATGTCGATGGGACTCAACATGCTCGGCGCCGATCCTCAATGGAAAGTCATGCTGACCGGCTGGCTCATCATCGCCGCCGTCGCCATCGATCAGTGGATCAGAAAGGTCTCGGTGTAATCATGAGTGTCGAACCCATCCTCACAGCCCGCGGCCTGGTAAAACGCTACGGACGCGTGACCGCTCTCGACAACGCCGATTTCGATCTCTACCCCGGTGAAATCCTCGCCGTCATCGGCGACAACGGTGCCGGCAAATCCTCGCTGATCAAGGCGATCTCCGGCGCGGTGCGGCCCGACGAGGGTGAAATCACCCTGGAAGGCCGGCCGGTGCACTTCAAGTCGCCGCTCGAAGCCCGCGATGCGGGCATCGAGACCGTCTACCAGAACCTCGCGCTCTCACCGGCGCTATCCATCGCCGACAACATGTTTCTCGGGCGCGAAATCCGCAAACCGGGCGTGCTCGGTCAGTGGTTTCGTATGCTCGACCGACCGACGATGGAAAAGCAGGCCCGAGACAAGCTTACCGAACTCGGGCTGATGACGATCCAGAACATCAACCAGGCCGTCGAGACCCTGTCTGGCGGCCAGCGTCAGGGCGTTGCGGTGGCCCGGGCCGCCGCCTTCGGTTCCAAGGTCATCATCCTCGATGAACCAACCGCCGCACTCGGCGTCAAGGAAAGCCGGAAAGTTCTGGAGCTTATCCTCGACGTGCGCTCGCGCGGCATTCCGATTGTGCTCATCTCGCACAACATGCCGCATGTGTTCGAAGTGGCCGACCGTATCCATATTCATCGGCTTGGACGACGGCTGACCGTGATCGATCCGAAAGAATACACGATGTCCGACGCCGTCGCCTTCATGACCGGCGCCAAGGCGCCCGCCCAGCCGGTCGCGGCGTAAGTCGTCCCGACTAAGCACCCGTCGGAACCATCCTCCGGTCGCCTGGTCCAAGAGATACAGGCGATCGGGTAACTCACGATAATATCCCGTCGCTCTATCCCACCCTCGCCCGCTTGCGGTAGAGGACGACTTGCATTGTGCTGCGGACCTTGAGAAGCAGCCATTCCCCGTGGCTCGGCTCGACTGTGCTGGTCCGGGCACGGCTACGGGGTCATCTCACACACGACGTCTGCCACGCCCCCCAGACGACCGTCCTGCCGCTAACATCCGAGCGGCCGCGCTTCCCCAACACAATCAACCGCCTGCCATTATGATGCCGGCCACCCCGATATCGGTCTTCCCGCCGATCGTTCGATCGGCGATCCTTGTGACCAAAACGATTACGATAGAAAATTCCCATCAGTAAAAACATAAAGAATTTTATATTCCATTCCGTCACGCGGCATTGCCGTTGCGAGATGACCGACTCACCCGCAAATCAGGCGTGTTTCTAAGGCCTTATCACCTGCGGCTCATTACATCCCGCACCAATACCCATAGTAGATCCCCGACCAAAATGAAGCGAAGGCGGCAACAGCCTGTTGAAAACATTCGACACGAATAAAAAATTCCATACTTAATTGACAGGACGGAATTATCTAATAGGTTGTTAACACTTAAGGGATGAGGGAGTGGTGCTGGAACCGGCTCATGAAGAAACGCGAAAAGCTCTTCATTTTTGATATTGGCGGCGTGTTCGTGAAGCTCGATCCGGCTTCCCGTGACCGCGCGGTATCGAAGCCCGGCGGCGCAGGTCCGTCCCTGCGGTATGGCGACGTTCCGGAGGCGATCTTCCGCGATTTTCGGCTGGGGCGGTCGACGGAGCCCGATTACGTGCAGGCGCTCGCCGGAATATTCGGCGTGCCGACCGAAAGCGTCTATGAAGCCGAACATGCCTATGTCGCCGAGGGTTTTGACGAATTCATCGGTTTCGTCCGCAAGCTCAGGAAAAATCATCGCGTCGTCTGCCTCAGCAACAATCAGCCGATCCACTGGCGTTATATTAGCGACAACCTCCTGGGCGCTGGTTATTTCGATCGCGAATACCTCTCCCAGGACATGGGCCTTGAAAAACCGGACCCGATGATTTTTCAAGCGGTGTCGGAAGTCGAAGGATGTTCGGAAAAGGACGTCATCTTCATCGACGACATCGAGGAAAACGTCGTGGCAGCGCGCGAGCTCGGATGGCAGAATTGCATCCTTCATCGCGATCCGTTTGAAACGGCTGAATTGCTCACGGCACTTGCCGCCGAGCACACTTTGAATTGACGAGTACGGAGTTTCGGCATGGCTCGAATGACCCTCAGCGGCATCAAGAAAAGCTTCAAATCCGTCGACGTGCTGCACGGTATCGACCTCCAGATTTCCGACAGGGAATTCGTCGTTTTCGTCGGCCCGTCGGGATGCGGAAAATCGACGCTTCTAAGATTGATCGCGGGCCTCGATACGATCAGTTCCGGCGAGTTTCACCTCGACGACCGCCGGATGAACGACGTTGCCCCGTCGCGCCGCGGCATCGCCATGGTGTTTCAGTCCTATGCGCTCTATCCGCATATGGATGTCTACGAAAACATGGCTTTTGGCGCACGGTTGATGGGCCTTGAGAAAGACGAAGTCGAAAAGCGCATCGACGAAGCCTCCAAGATGCTGCGGCTCGATCCGCTCCTGAAGCGTAAGCCGCGCGAACTTTCCGGCGGCCAGCGCCAGCGCGTCGCGATCGGCCGCGCATTGGTCAGAAAGCCGAAGGTCCTGCTTCTCGACGAACCTCTTTCCAACCTCGATGCGGCGCTGCGCTCCGACGTGCGCCTGGAGATCGCCAGGCTTCACCGAGAAATCGGCGGCACCACGATTTACGTCACCCACGACCAAGTCGAGGCGATGACGCTTGCCGACCGGATCGTCGTGATGAACAACGGCAAGGTCGAACAGTTCGGCAGCCCGCGCGAACTTTACGAACGGCCGGCCAACACGTTCGTCGCGACCTTCATCGGCTCGCCCCGCATGTCGCTTCTCAATGTTGAACGCGACAGCAACAATCTCGGGCTTGCCGGATCGGGATCGGTCAGCGTTTCCCGCCTGCCGCAATCGGACGAGCGCGATCTCGTGATCGGCGTCCGGCCGGATGCGATGACGGTCTCCACGGACGAAAGCACTGAGGGTTTCAAGGGCAGCGTCGTCTACACGGAATATCTGGGCGAGAACACGTATGTGTATGTGCGTCTCGGCGACGGCACGCTGGTCGGCATCCGGTCCTCGGCCTCGGTCGACCTGCCTCCGGACACGCCGGTCGTCATCACGGTGGCTTCAGAGGAAATCCACTATTTCAGTCGCGCAACGAGGGAGAGGTTGGCGGCCTGAAAGCACTTTCGTCTCCTATAAATACCAAGAGGATGGAACCAGATGAAAAAGCTAGTTTGCAGCACGATAGTAGCCTTGGGAGCCCTGGCGACAGCTTTGCCGGCAATGGCGCAGGAATTGACCTTCTGGAGCTGGCGGCAGGAAGATAAGGCCCAGTACCAGAAATTTATCTCAGCTTTCGAGACGAAGAACCCGGGCATCACCGTCAAGTTCGAAACGTTCGAAGCGACGAACTACAACACGATCCTGTCGACCGCGCTTGCTGGCGGTTCGGGACCGGACCTGATGTTCACCCGCACCTATGGCGGCATGGAAACGATCGCGAGCGGTGGCTATCTTCTGGCTCTGGACAAGACCAATGTCCCGGCCCTCTCGACCTTCACCGCGCCGGCGCTCGCCTCGGAGACGATGCGTTCGAACAAGACCACCTACGCCGTACCCTTTGCCAGCCAGACCATGCTGGTGATTTACAACAAGGATATCTTCGACAAGAACGGCTTGAGCGAGCCGCAGAGCTGGGATGACTTCATCAAGGCATCCGAAAAGCTGAAGGCTGCCGGCGTCATGCCGTTTGCCAACGGCACGGCAACCGCCTGGCAGAACGAAGTCGTGGTCGGCGGCCTCGTATCCTCGATCATGGGCCGCGGTTTCTACGATGACCTGATGGCTGGCAAGGCGGACTTCACCGACAAGCGTTATGTCGGGGCACTCACCAAGCTCAAGGAAATCACCAAATATTTCCCGGAGGGCTTTATCGGCCTTGATTACGCTTCCGCCCAGCAGCTCTTCTCATCGGGCATGGCCGGCATGTTTGTCGGCGGCTCCTACGAGCTTGCCAACTTCAAGAAGCAGAACCCCAACATGAAGATGGGCATCTTCGCGGCTCCCGGCCTGAAGGCCGAGGACGAGAAGCTCGTCGCCCTCTATTTCGACGGCGGTTATGCGGCAAACGCCAAGGGCAAGAACAAGGAAGCTTCGGTCAAGTTCCTGAACTTCCTCGCCAGCCAGGAATTCGGCCAGATGTTCGCCAACGACCTGAACAACATCTCGGCAGTACCCGGCGTGACGTTCAAGGACCCGCTGCTTGGCGAAGTCGCCGACCTCAACAAGCACTCGATCCCCTATCTGATGCTGGTCCATTTCCGTTACGGCGAGCCGTCCGGTTCGGTCCTGCTGCAGAGCGAGATCCAGAAGCTGCTTGGCGGCAAGGCGACCCCGGAAGAGGTCGGAAAGAACCTGACGACCGGCCTTGCGAACTGGTACGCCCCGTTCAAGAAGTGAACTCAAGCGGCGGGACGGCTTTGCAAGCCGCCCCGCTTCCAATCTCAAGAGAGTTGTAATGCCCGGATCGCCCCTTGTTTCGCGAAGGCTCTGGATTTCGGCCCTGATCGTGCCGCCGCTTGCCTTCGTAGCGCTGTTTGTCGTCTACCCGATCATCTCGGCCTTCGCCTATGCCTTTTTCCATTGGAACGGGCTGGCGCGCGGCGAATTCGTCGGTTTCGCAAACTTCTACAAGGTGCTGTTCACCCAGCCTTATGCCGATTGGACCGTCAACGCGTTCCTTCACAACGTCTGGGTCTTCTTTGCGCTGATGGTACTGCAGAACGGCGTCGGATTCCTGCTCGCCTACTGTCTCTGGCGCGAGCTGCCGGGTGCTGCCTTCCATCGGATTTCCGTCTTCCTGCCGGTCGTACTGTCGACCATCATCGTTGGCTTTCTCTGGAAGCTCTTCCTTCATCCGCTTTTCGGCGTGGTCAACATCTCGTTCCGCGGGCTGGGCCTTGGCGGACTTGCCCAGCCCTGGCTGGGTCAGGATTCCACCGCGCTCTGGTCGTTGATATTCGCCAATGCGTGGCACATGGTCGGCTTCCCGACGCTGGTCTTCCTCGCAGGCATGCAGCGCATTCCGGGTGAAATCCTCGATGCCGTTCGCATGGAAACCGAAAGCGAGTGGACCAAGATCACCAAGATCGTCTGGCCGCTGGTGGCGCCAAGCGCCACGGTCGTCTTCACGCTTCTTTTCGTCGGCAGCTTCAACTGGTTCGAGATTCCTTACGTGATGGTCGGCCTTGAAGGCTCTCCGCACGGCGCAACCGATGTGCTCGGGCTCTATTTCTACCGCACCGCCTTCGGCAACATGTCCGGCTCGGGCCAGGATTTCGGCGCCGGCAGCGCGCTTGCCGTGCTGATCTTCGTCTTCATCGCGCTGGTGGCCGGCGTCATCACCTTCAAGCTGCGGGCCAGGGAAATCCAGATATGAGCACTGCTTCGCAAAGCTATTACGATCGGCGCGGCATGCTCGCCACGCTCGGCAAGGATGGGCTGATCCAGATCATCCTGATCCTGAATACGGTGGTGATGCTCGCCCCCATCGTCATCATGCTGTTTGCCGCGTTCAAGACCAATGCGCAGATCTTCCAGTCGCCGTTCGGCATCCCGGATTTCTCCAACCTTGCCAACATCGTCAAGATCTGGAGCCAGACCAACTTCCTGCGCTATCTCCTGAATTCGGTGATCGTCACCGGCGCGTCGATCGTCGTGATCCTGACGCTCGGGACGATGGCGGCCTATGCGGTCGGTCGCTACAAGTTCCGGGGATCGAGCTTCGTGCTGATGTTCTTCCTGGCCGGACTGACGCTTCCCCTGAAGCTCGCGATCATCCCGCTCTTCATCCTGATGCGCGATCTCGGCATCCTGAACACGCAGCTGTCGCTGATCGTCATCTATGTGGCGATGGGCTTGCCGACCACCGTCTTCATCATGACCGGCTTCATCGCCACGCTTCCGAACGAACTTGAGGACGCGGCCCGCATGGACGGCGCCAGCGAACCGCGGATCATGTGGTCGATCATGCTGCCGCTGGTGCGGCCGGCCCTGGTGATCGCCGGCATTCAGAACGTCGTGCCGATCTGGAACGACTTCTTCTTCCCGCTGATCTTCATCCAGAAGGACAACCTGAAGACCCTGCCGCAAGGCCTCACGACCTTCATGGGCGAATACACGACAGATTGGGGCGTGCTGTTCGCGGGGCTTCTGTTGTCCTCGGCGCCGGTCATCATCGTCTACATCATCCTGTCCCGCCAGTTCATCAACGGCATGACGGCGGGAGCAGTGAAGTAGGGAGGTCAAGAACCACGCTTGGAATGTCCATTGAACGCAGGGACTGCCGTGAATATGGCAAGTTGAACGCGGATCGATGTGCTGTTATGCACGTCTCGGATGCGGCTCGCACCCGCAACACCATAAAACAATCGCAACCCTGTAGCGGTTCAAGACGTTCAGCGGTAAAAGCAGATTCATGAACGACAACGTCATCAAATTCCGACGCCCGGAACCGCCGCCGCGAGAGCCGAATCCGTTGCTACGCAAGTTGGCAGTTGTTGCAGCCGTGATCGTATGCCTTGTTCTCGCCTGGGCGTACTTCCAGTTCCTCGGAAGCCCGGCGTAACCCTGAGCTCATCCGGCCCGACCGAGGCCGATATCCTGATGTCGGTCGAGCAAATATCTTACAACCTGCTTCCGACCTGCGGCGGCGGATGAAAACGCGTCTTCGACGAGAGCAATACAACGTAATTTGCCGAAGCGGGTTTCGTACTTGGAGCTTATTAGCTCAGCAGTATCAGAAATGAATGTACAGACCGTCCCCATAACGATACATATTTTCTACAACAACGCGTAGTTCCGAACAGCAATACAATGCTCGAAAATACGATGCTCCAAATCCGGTTGCTCGGTCGCCCCTCGCTTGAGTTGGACGGCGTGAGCATCGCGCTGCCGGAAAAAGCCTATTTTCTATTTGCTGTCGTTGCGATGGCGCCCAGATTGACGGTCGACCGCGAAACGATACGGCGGCTGCTCTGGCCTTCCCATGATGCGGAAAAACGCGCCAACAGCCTGCGTCAGCTTCTGGCACGCATCGCCAAGGCGGTCGGACCGGACGCCCCGGCCATCCTCGTCAACGACGAAGAAACGCTGCGGCTTGATTGCGATCGGTTCACGGTTGATCTCCTCGCCTTGATGGAGGCGGCACCGTTAGACGAGGATAAATGGGACCTTGTTCATGGCGAACTGCTCGAAGCCGTCGAGGCTCCGACCGGCGGAGCGGAGGACTGGCTTCTGGACGCGCGGCGCAAGGTCGGTGACTGGCGACTGAGCCACATCGAAAGCCTGCTCGCGATATCGTCCCACCAGCAGTCCTCGTCACTACCCTTGCTTGCCAACCGCCTGATCGAACTGGATGCCTCTCACGAGGGCGCCGCGCGAGCCCTGATGAAGTATCACGTCAGCCATGGTGACTTCGCCGCCGCTCGTCAGGCTTATAGCCGATGCCGGGACCAGCTGAGGGCGGATTATGGCACGCCGCCGACACCGGAGACGGTTGGGCTCGCCCACGAACTCGGCATCCTCAGCCGGCCGGGTTCTGACCGTACGCCCGAAGCGGAGGAACGCCCAAGGGGTGTCATGCCGGCACAGCCGCGCGTGGTGATCCTGCCGCCCGAGACCATCGTCCAGGACGCACTGGTGCAGCGCCTCGGCAGAGCTCTTTTGGAAGACGTCACGATCGGCCTCAGCCACCAACGTGTTTTCAAGATCATCGCCGCCCATACGAGTTTCGAACTGCTCAATCGATCGGGCGATCCCAATCAACGCCAATCGGCCCTCAGCGACCTTCAGTTCGACTATTCCGTATTCGTGACGATCCAGGGGGAAGGCGACGAGATTTTTGCGACCTGCAGGCTGACGCGGGTGGGCACCGGCGAAGTGCTCTGGGCCATCAACCTGCCGCTCGACGTCCAGCAGATGAGAGCATCTTTCAGTCAGTTGGCACGGCGCATCTCGATGTCGCTGACCGATGTCATCGAACGGCATGAAATCGCCAGGTCCCTGGATGACGTCGACCCCTCTGCCTACCGCCTTTACCTCGAAGGAAAGCGCTATCTGTCCGGCACGGACCTGCCGCATCTGCGTCAGGCGCGCAAATGGTTCAAGTCGGCGGTCAAGCGGTGTGACAGTTTTTCGCCGGCGCATGCCGGAATTTCGCGGTCGCTCGGCATGGAATGGCTGGTTCGCGGCATGAAGGACAACGAGCTACTGGATGTCGCCAATCAATCCGCCCGCGCATCCCGCGATCTCGATCCCGGCAGCGGCCGCGCTTTCCGCGAGCTCGGCTTCATCTCGCTTTATCGCCGACGTTTCGACGAAAGCCTGGACCTTTTTCAGGAGGCTCAGAACCTTAATCCGAGCGACGCGGACGTGCTGATAGATTATTCGGACGCTCTGTCGCATGCCGGCGACCTGGACAAGGCTCTCGATCTCGGGCTCGCCGCCTTCAAGCTGAACCCTCTGCCGCCGGATTATTACTACTGGATACTGGGCTCCACCCATTACGTGCGCCAGGAATATTCAAAAGCGATCGATACGATCGACCCGGTCCGCAGCAAACACGCCACCGCGCGGCTGCTTGCCGCCAGTCACGCGATGGCAGGCGACATGCCGGCCGC
This sequence comes from Neorhizobium sp. BETTINA12A, assembly GCF_023006485.1. Classification (NCBI taxonomy): domain Bacteria; kingdom Pseudomonadati; phylum Pseudomonadota; class Alphaproteobacteria; order Hyphomicrobiales; family Rhizobiaceae; genus Neorhizobium; species Neorhizobium sp. BETTINA12A. The sequence continues at coordinate 11,700 of NZ_JALBGW010000042.1, read as the reverse complement.
GCGTAGATATGCGGCGATCGTCCGGGAAAACTTCCCCGATTTCCGGAGCGAAGATATCCGTTACTTCGTGCCTGACCGCGACCCGGCGCATGCCGAGCTGCTCATTCACGGCCTCAGGCTCGCCGGGCTGCCGTAAAAAGGCGTGAAAATGCCTGTCACGCTGGAATAACACCCGGTGTGGTCCTTTCTCTACGCAACGCAGCACAAGCTGCCTATTAGCGGAGAGAAAGCATGGAAACGAAGTTCAAGACATCCAAGCCGGTCGAAACCACTACCTCTGCCCCGACGTTGCGGTTTTCCGCCGCTGCCGAAGCCGTGCTTGGCGGCCGGACCGAGATTGCCGCGAACGCGCTCTCTCAGGTCACGCATGCAATGAGATATCAGTAATGAGCCTGGAAGCCCAAGGTGCCGACGGTTGCCTTGGGCTTAACCACGAGCCGCCAAGCAAAAGATCGTTCAAGTAGCCATACAAGCCCCCTAAACAAGCCTGTCACGCCCAAGTCACGGTGCCTTTGGTTTCTTCTGCACTAGAGACCCTTGGAGAGGACGATTCGACGGCATGAGTTCGGCATCGCAACCACTTTTGCAAACCCGGCAGTCGCCCGCCCAATCTCGTTCGAGATCGGGGTCATTCGAAATTTGGCAGCCGGAAATGATGATGCAGATCCAGTCATCGACGCAGACGATCCAGAAATTCGCAGCCTCCCTCACACAGCGGGAGCAGGGTTTCAGCACGTATCATGACCGGCGCGTGTCGCCGGCGGAAACCTTCGACGCGATCAGCCCGTTTTTCAGAGATCTCGGCATTACCCGGGTCGGCTTCCTGACCGGCCTCGACCGGGTCGGCATTCCCGTCGCCTTTGCGACGCGGCCCAACAGCTACACTCTCTCCGTCTTCCAGGGCAAAGGCGTTGATACCGATGCGGCGCGCACCTCAGCCGCCATGGAAGCCCTGGAGACACGGGTTGCCGAGGTCGAACCGGCATCGCTGACCTGGGCGACCGTCAACGACGTCGCCGGCTCTGCCGCGGGTATGATCGACCTTCATTCGACCGCACGGTGCGTGCCCTCCGAAATCGGCGACCGTCAGATACCCTGGGTCACCGGTCTCGACATCCTCTCCGGCAATCAGATCATGGTACCCTGGTGGCTCGCCGGGATGGATCACCGAGGCGAACGGCCTGCCGGGTTCGAGCAGTCCAGCGATGGCCTCGCATCCGGAAACACCCATGCGGAGGCACTCCTGCACGGGCTGTGCGAACTCGTCGAGCGCGATGCCTGGACCCTTGTCCAGTTCAAATCCGAGGACGAATTGAATGCCTGCCTCGTCGATCCGGCCAGCGTCGAGGATGCCGTGCTCGACCTCATGGTCAGCCGCCTTCGCAATGCGGGCATGCAGCTCCTTCTCCTCGACATGACGACAGACCTCCAGGTTCCGGCATTTCTGGCCGTGCTTATCCCGGACGCCACGGCCAAGCGATCAGACCCGCGCTGGAGCCAGATTTGCGGCGGCTGCGGCTGCCATCCCGACCCGGTGCGCGCAATGCTGCGCGCCATAACCGAAGCAGCACAGAGCCGTCTGACCGCGATTGCCGGCAGCCGCGACGATTTTTCGCCCCGCATCTATCAGCACATACGGGCGGATAACGCTCTCAGCCGCCTAGTCGCCCTATCGTCGCTGGACAGGCGCCCGGTCCAGTATCGCGAGCTTGACGCAACCCGCCACTCCATCAACGGCACGATCGATCACATACTCGGTCGTCTCAGACTTGCCGGCATCAGGCAGGTGGTTGCGGTTCCCATGCAGGATGCCGGGCTCCCCGTTTCGGTCGTCCGGGTCATCGTTCCAGGCCTGGAAGTCGAACTTTCCGGACAATATTTGCAGCTCGGTATCCGCGCTGCAAATGCCATAAGGAGATCACGGCATTGAAAGTCGTTTTCGTCGGGCCAAGCCTCGGGTCGTCGACCCGCCAGATGAAACAGCGATTCCCGTCGCTGACCTTCCGCGGACCTGCGGCCCGCGGAGACATCCTGAAGGCGGTCGAGGACGGCGCCACGGCGATCGCCCTGATCGACGGCTATTTCGGCGAGTCCGCCTCCGTGTGGCACAAGGAGATTCTTTATGCGCTGAGCCGCGATGTCTCCATCGGCGGCGGCTCGAGCATGGGGGCGCTGCGCGCTGCCGAATGCGAGGCATTCGGAATGATCGGCATCGGCCGGATATATTCCGACTATGCAGCCGGCCGGCTGATCGACGACGAGGCCGTGGCATTGATCCACGGCCCCGAGGAGCTCGGATGGATGCCGCTCTCGGTGCCGCGCGTCGATTACGAGGCGACGATCCGCAAGCTTGGGCGGATGGGGCTCATTTCAGCTGCAGAGCGGGAACGGTTTTTTCTCGTTGCCAATTTCATGCACTACACCGAGCGGACCTATCAGGCCATTCTCGAACGATGCGAGTTCAGTGATCCTCAGCGCGGTGCGGTGATCCTTCACGACATCAAACGCCACAAGGTGGAATTGAAACGTGAGGATGCGAGGGCCGTTCTCGTTTGGCTCAACGGCATTACCAGTTCCCGTAAACACTCCAAATGGACGTTCGCACAGACCGCCCATTGGGAAAAACTGCGCGACGAGATGGACTCGGCGCAAGGATCCATGAATGATTGATCTCGCCCACGACGTCGCCAGCGACGAATTTGCCCGCCTGTTCCGCATGCTTTCCGCGGTCAACAAGGAAGCGGAATCACTTCAGCTCTCCACGGTCGTCCACTTGACGAACATGGCTCTTCTTCAACTCTCGCTCGATTGGGAAGGCACCAGTCCCGAAAACGAGAGGAGCGTGAAGCTGAATGCGATATTCCGCAGCAAGACGAAGATAGCCCTCGATGAGGACGGTCCCAGGACTTAAACGTCAGGGACCGCTGACTGGGCCGGCTGTCTTTCGATATCGGCCAAAAGCGCCTCCGCCTCGAATTCCCTTGCAACAACCGCCTGAACCAATTCCAGGATGCGTTTGCGAAGAACCGGTTTGGAAATGCTCATGAATGCGGTGCTCATCAGCAGCGCTTCATGGGTGAAATCGAATTGCGGGTCTTCGAGCTGATTGTCGTTCGATGGTTCGACTGTCGGGATCCGATCGAAGAACGCCACCATCTCGACCTTCAGCGCGGTCGCGATCTCCACGAGCTTGCCGACAGCAATCCGATTAATGCCATTTTCATATTTCTGAAGCTGCTGAGACGTGATGCCCACATGGTGGGCAAGTTGCGGCTGAGTAAGTTTTTTCTCTCGCCTGTAGAGGCGGATCCGCTTTCCAACCTCTCTGTCGGCTGCATTCGGTGCTTTGCTCACTGAGGGACCATCTCTTTGGCACTAGGATACTGACGTGTTATTTGTATCCTATCATCGATAAGTTGCCGAGTACCCCTGCAAGCATTTTCTATCTTGAGTGGATAATTAAGTAAACGTCCACCATAAATCAGGGCTTCGCAAAGTCTTGGCGTTAAATCGATGCTTCGGTTCGGGCGACGGACTTGACGATTGCAAATTCAATAGAATCGCCGCGCGTTTTGGCGTTGCCTTTTCGGCAACTAAATATGCGAAATATTGTTCTTTATTAGAACGCGACATTGCGCCATCCTCCCCTCAATCCGGCGCTGAGACCGGCCAAGTCAAGCGAAAATGTATCAGGCCATAAGGCCAACAGGGGAACGCTATGTCTCATTTCACACTGAATCGCCGCCGTTTCATATCCAACGCTGCGGCCTTGGGTGGCTTCGCCGCCGCCTCCAGCGTCCTCGGCATCCGCGCCGGCAATGCCAAGGATGTGGCCAAGGTGCGCATGCAGCTCGGCTGGCTCGTCTCGAACGGCGTACTCGGCGAAGTCGCCGCCATCAAGAAGGGTTTCTTCGAAGAACAGGGCATCGAGCTTGAAATCGTCCCCGGCGGACCGAGCGTCGACGGCGTCGCGGGCGTGGCATCGGGCCAGTCCGCAACCGGCCAGATTTCCTCCAGCCCGTCCGTGATGCTGGCGCGTTCGGCAGGCCTGCCGGTCAAGGCCTTCCTGTCCGGCTACCAGAAGCACCCCTTCACTTATTTTTCGCTGAAGAACAAGGCGATCAAGACCCCGAAAGACATGATCGGCAAGACGATCGCCACCCAGCCGACCGCCTTCATCCTGCTGCGCGCACTGCTCGCTCAGAACGGCATCGCCGAGGACCAGGTGAAGATGGTCAACATGGGTTCGGACATGAACCAGCTGATCACCGGTCAGGCTGATGCGGTCACCGGCTGGCTCACCAACGTCAATGCCCTCGATGTCCTCGGCGACAACCGCGTCGACATGATGCTGTGGGACAGCGGCCTGCAGCTCTATGCCAACGTCTACTACACGACCGACGACCAGATCGCCAAACATTCCGATGTTCTCGAACGTTTCACCCGCGCCGCTGCCAAGGGCTGGGGTTATGTCCGCAACAACCAGAAGGAAGCGGTCGAGATGCTCTGTGAGGCCTATCCGATCCTCGACAAGGCCAGCGAAATGAAAGCCGTGGCCCCGTGCGTCGACTTCTCCTTCGGCGCCACCACCAAGGCGTCCGGCTGGGGCACCATGTCGCGTGAAAACTGGGCCGCGCAGATCAAGGCCTATGCCGATCTCAAGCAGTTCAAGGGAACGGTTCCGACGGTCGACGACGTCGCGAACTTCTCCATCCTCGAAGCCACCAGCGACATCCGCAAACAGGTGGGGTGATGGCCATGTTAGGAACGGCGAAGTTGATGCCAAGCGTTCCCCAGACCGAACCGGCAACGACGGCAGTTTCGATCCGAAACCTTTCCGTCAGGTTCGGCGACAGGAACAACGAATTCACGGCCCTTTCCGACGTTTCCGTGGACATATCGGAAGGCGCCTTCGTCACCATGCTTGGGCCGTCCGGCTGCGGAAAATCGACCCTGCTCAGATGTGTGGCGGATCTCGTCCACATCAGCGACGGTTCGATTTCCGTCTTCGGTCGCAGCCCGCAGGAAGCTCGCGAGAGCCGCGACTTCGCCTTCGTTTTCCAGGACGCGACGCTGCTTCCCTGGCGGAACGTGCTCGACAATGTCCGACTGCCGCTGGAAGTCGGAAAACACGCCCAAACCGGCGACCACGCGGACCCGCATGAACTGCTGGCGATGGTCGGGCTGAAGGGGCGCGAAAATGCGCTCCCTCACGAGCTCTCAGGCGGCATGCGCCAGCGCGTGGCGATCGCCCGCGCGCTGATCACGCGGCCGCGCATCCTTCTGATGGACGAACCATTCGGGGCACTGGACGAGATCACCCGTGATCGGCTGAACGAGGAACTGCTGCGCGTCTGGCAGGAAACGGGAACGACGATCCTGTTCGTCACCCATTCCATCCCGGAAGCGGCTTTCCTCGGCCAGAACGTGCTGATGCTTCAAGCCCATCCGGGTCGCGTCAAGGAATTCATGAAGGTCGATCTCCCCTTCCCGCGTTCGCTTGCCGTGCGTGACACCGTCGAATTCATCGGCGTCACCGCGCATCTGCGCCGCCTTTTGGAGGAATGCCTGTGAGCCACGTCGTTTCCTCCACCACCAAGACCGGTGCCCCACCCGAGCGCAAGATCGCGCTTCTCGATGCCACGGCCGGCGTGTTCGTCAAACATATGCCGGCGATATCAGCCGCCGTCGGGCTTGTGGTCCTCTGGCAGTTCGTCGTCTGGTTCTTCAAGATCCCGACCTTCATGGCTCCGAGCCCGGTCGACGTCGCCTACGCCTTCCAAGACAACGCCAAGATCCTCTGGACCAACATGCTGCCGACGATCCTCGAAGCCTTCCTTGGCTTCGTTTTCGGTAATCTCGTCGCCATCCTGCTGGCGATCTGGTTTGTCCACAGTTCGACGGCGGAAAAAGCTTTCTATCCGATCGCCGTCTTCATCAAGGCGATCCCGATCATCGCGCTCGCCCCGATTCTTGTGCTCATCTTCGGCAACGGGCTTGCGCCAAAAATCATCATCGCCGGGCTGATCTGCTTCTTCCCGACTTTGGTCAACATGGTTCAGGGCCTGAAATCCGCGAGCCCCGCCATGCTCGACCTGATGCGGGTGCTGTCTGCCAGCAACACGGAAATCCTCTGGAAGGTGCGGCTGCCGAGTTCTATGCCGTTCCTGTTTGCGGCGTTAAAGATCGCCGCGACCAGCAGCGTCATGGGCGCCATCGTCGCCGAATGGATCGGCTCCAGCTTCGGCCTCGGCGCCCTGATCATCGAGGCGACCTACAATTTCCGCTCGCCGCTGCTTTACGCAACCGTCGTGATCGCCGCGGTCCTTGCCGTCGTCCTCTTCTTCATCGTCTCGGTGATCGAAGCCCGGATGATCCGCTGGAAGCCGGCCGGATCGCACTGAGCCCAACACACCTAGCCAACTGTCCTCAGGCCCAACTCTTTGGGAGTTTGAACCAATGCAACAGACAATTCTTCAGGCGGCGCGCAACGTCGCAGTGGTCGACCGTTCCGATGTGGTGGTGGTCGGCGGGGGGCCGGCGGGCATTTCCGCAGCCGTTTCCGCGGCCCGCAACGGCGCCAAGGTGACCCTCCTCGAACGCTATCCTTACGTCGGCGGGCTTGCCGCCGGCGGCATGGTGCTGGTGCTCGACGACATGATCAACAACCTCGAAATCACCGTGCAGGGCATCTGCATGGAGATGATCGAGCGGATGAAGAAGTGGAATCTCTGCGTCACGCCAACCGGCCGCGACCGCGAACTCGACATCCGCGAGACGCCGGACGCCTGGCGGCGCTGGGCGCGCTGGGGCCTGTTCGACTTCCACACCCAGTCAATGCCGCACCCGATCTGCTTTTCCGCCGCCTTCGATCCGGACGGTTTCAAACGCGCCTCCTATGACGTGCTGACCGAAGCCGGCGTCAAGCTCAGGACTCATAGCTGGTTCTCCTCCGCGATCATGGAAGGCAAGACCATCAAGGGCGTCATCTGCCAGACCAAGTCGGGCATGGAAGCGATCCTCGGCGATATCGTCATCGACACGACCGGCGATCTCGATGTCGCGGCGTCTGCCGGCGCCTCGCATGTGGAATCCAACTTCATCCTGACCACCGTCTCCCGCTGGGGCGGCGTCGATACCGATGCTGCCGAGCGCTTCGAATTCGAGGAGCCGGAAGCCTTCAAAAAGATCGACCACGAGGCAAAACGCCTGATCGGCGGCTGCTGGTCCTTCTGGTGGCTGAAGACCCCGCTGCCCGGCGTCGTCTGGCTCAACTGCCCGCATATGCCGAACCTCTCCGGCCTCAAGACCGAGGATCTCACCAAGGCGGAAATCGAAGGCCGCAACCGTATCGCCCGCCTGCTCGATTTCACCCGTGAAAAGATGCCCGGCTTCGAGAAGGCCTATGTGGTCGATTTCGCGCCCCAGACCGGTGTGCGCCAGACGCGACTTCTCGAAGGCGAGTACGTGGTCACGAAGGACGACGTGATGAACCGCATCCACTTCTCCGACACCGTCTGCCGCGGCCGCGACTATTACACGCCCTACCGCTCAATGCTGCCGCGCGAAGTCGACCAGCTGATCGTCGCCGGACGTCACTACTCGGCGACACCGCAGGCGCAGAAATCGAGCCGCGAGATTCCGCCCTGCATGGCGATGGGCGAGGCCGCAGGCGTCGCCGCCGTCGTGGCGCTCAATGCCGGAACCACCGTTCGGAAAGCCGATGTTCGTGCGATCCAGAAACAGATGCGGGCCCAGGGTGCCGATCCCGGCGACGTGCCCTCCGACAATGCAACATTCCTGGAGGCTGCGGAATGAACTCTCTACCCCTCGACGGCATCCGCGTGATCGATTTCACGCAGGTCATGCTCGGCCCCTGCTGCACCCAGACGCTCGCCGACTACGGTGCCGAAGTCATCAAGATCGAGAAGGCCAAGATCGGCGACCTGTCGCGCTGGTCGCTGGGCTCCGACCCGGACGGTCTCAACAACCCGGTCTTCTGCTCGCTGAACCGCAACAAGAAGAGCCTGGCGTTGGATCTGAAGCTCACCGAAGCCCGCGACGCCGTGCTGACACTGATCGCCGGCGCCGACGTCGTGGTCAACAACTTCCGCCCCGGCGTGATGGAGCGCATGGGCTTCGGTTACGACGACCTGAAGAAGATCAATAAGCGGCTGATCTACGCCGTCGGCACCGGTTTCGGCCTCACCGGCCCCTACCAGCACAAGGGCGGCCAGGACATTCTCGCCCAGGCTCTGTCAGGCGTCATGCGCCGCAAGTCCGACAGCGCCCATCCGACCTCGATCTATGCCACGCCACTTGCCGACTATTCCGCCGGCATGCATCTCGTCCAGGGCATCCTTCTGGCGCTGTTGCATCGGCAAAAGACCGGCGAAGGCCAGCAGGTCGCCGTCAGCCTCTACAATTCCATGCTCGCCATGCAGATGCAGGAAGGTGCCGCGCACATGATGCGCCAGAAGGATTTGAACTGGGGCGCCTTCCCGCTGACCGGCGTCTTCGACACGACCGACGGCGCGATCGTCATGGTCGGCGCCTTCAAGCAGAACCCGCTGCAGGACATCTGCAACGCGCTCGAAATCGAAGATCTTTCCGCGCAACCGCGCTATAAGGATTTCGATTCCCAGATGGCGCATCGGCCAGAACTGCAGGCGATCTTCCGCGAGAATTTTGCCACGAATAGCAATACCCATTGGCTGAAGCGCCTGGAAGAGGTCGATATCCTCTGTGCGCCCGTGCGCAACCTTGCCGAAGCGCTGCAGGACCCGCAGACCGTCATCAACAAGATGATCCTCGAAGCGGGTGAAACGGCTGCCGGTCCCATCCGCCTGATCGGTTCGCCAATCGACATGTCGGCCGCTCCGGTTTCGGTGCGCATCGCGCCGCCGCGGCTCGGTCAGCACAATGACGAGATCCTGACTTCCCTCGAAGCCCGCCGCGGAGACGCGGCATGACCGTCGGATTTTCCGTCGAGAACCGGGTCGCACGGGTCACGCTTGACCGCCCGGACCGCATGAACGCCGTCGATGCCGCGACCGAAAAGGAACTCGAGGCGATCTGGACCGAGATCGAGGCCCGCGACGACATCTCCTGCGTGGTCCTGACCGGCAGCGGCCAAAAGGCCTTCTGCACCGGCGCCGATCTCAAGGGCGGCGCCACCAAGAGTGGCCTCGAATATTGGGCGGAAAGCCGCACCAACGGCTTCGGCGGTCTCGCCTTCCGCAAATCGCTGGACGTGCCGGTGATCGCCCGCGTCAACGGCTACGCACTCGGAGGCGGTTTTGAAATGGTGCTCGGCTGCGACATCGTGATCGCCGCCGACACCGCGAAATTCGGCCTGCCGGAGGCGCGCGTCGGCCGCATGCCGCTCGACGGCGGCATGGTGCTCCTCCAGCGCAAAATCCCGCACAACCTCGCCATGGCCGTGATGCTGACCGGCCGGCAGTTCACCGCCGCCGAAATGCAGGGCTTCGGCATCGTCAACGAGACCGTGCCCTTCGATCAACTAGATGCAGCCGTCGACAGATGGGTGGGCGACATCATCGCCTGTGCTCCGTTGTCGCTGAAGGCAATCAAGCAGACGGTCAACCGCACGGGTCATCTCAGCCCCGCGGAAGCTCAAGGATTGCGCACCCCCGCGCTCATCCGTGCGCTTCAAAGCGAAGACGCTGTCGAAGGTGTCACGGCCTTCCGCGAAAAGCGCGTTCCGGTTTGGCAGGGCCGCTGATGCATGTCGCGCAAAAGTGTGCGGCGGTTTTGCGGTAAAGACATGCATCCAACAAGGAACGGAAGCGTGGCAAGCGAATCCGAAGGATCGCAACACGCTTCAGGTATGGTATGAATTTCAGGATCTTGGGGGATGAATATGCACGCCAGTATCCTGAAATATTTCGTCGAAGTTGCGCGCGCCGGCTCGATCCGCAAGGCCTCCGAAGAGCTGCACGTCGCGACCTCCGCCGTCAGCCGGCAAATCCGCAAGCTTGAGGACGAGCTCGGCACGCCGCTGTTCGAACGGTTCTCCGATGGCCTGCGCCTCACCTCCGCCGGCAAGGTGGTGCTGAAGCACGCCAAGGAGACTATTCATCACTACGAGATCATGAAATCGGATCTCGGCGACCTGCAGGGCAAGCGCACCGGCCGCGTCCACATCGCCTGCCTCGACAGCCTTGCTGTGCAGTTCATGCCCGAATTCGTGATGGGATTTCATCGCAAGAACCCCGCCGTCGACTTCCGCATCCGCGCCGACAACTTCAACAACATCTTCCATTTCGTTGCCGACGGCGACTGCGATATCGGCATCACCTTCGATCTCGCCCGGCCACACGATATCAAGCTGGTCCACGGCGTGCGCATGCCGCTGATGGTCATGGTCGCCAAACACCATCCGCTGGCCCGCCAGAAAAGCGCCACCCTGCAGGAATGCGCCCAGTTCAAGCTGCTGCTGCAGCTCGACAACGAGGTGATGAGCTCGATGATCGCTGTCGAACTCGCCTCGCTCGATCGCGTCGGGCGAACCCTTGTCGCCACCAACAACCAGATGATGCTGAAGCCGCTGATCCTGTCCGGCGAAGGCGTCGCCTTCTTCACCCCGCTCGGCCTCCTGAAGGAGTTGAAGGCCGGCGACGTGGTTGCCCTGCCGATCGCCGGCTCCCGCCTGCAGAACATGGAGGTCGGCATCGTCGCGCCCCATAACCGGCAGCTCACCCACGCGACGGAGGCAGTCATCGAGGCGCTGAGCGTCGATCTCGAAAAGTTCAGCAACCAAATCGCGGAGGTCATCAAGCGGTGACATCGAACGAGGACAAGCGCTTCCTGCAGCATCCCGGCCATCAAAAGGCCGTGCGCGGCGAGGCGATGCAGACCGCCCTTCCCACTCTGGCCTCCGCCATCCCGCTCGTCCCCGGCGATCTTCTCATGCCGATGCCGGTCAACGCCCATGACCATGGCTACGGCATCCGCACGCTCGATTTCGGCAGCCTCGACGACGCGCTGGAAAGCTGGATCCCGACGATGCGGCTGCGGCCCCGCACGGATGCCTATCTCGAAGCCCTCGTCGCCTTCGGCCGCCTCGCAAAGACCGGCGTCGCCGCGACCATCCATTGCCACAATTCCCTCAATGCGGCCCGCATGGTCGACGAGGCCCTGGAGGTGATCCGCGCCGCAAAGGATGTCGGCATCCGGCTCGGCCTCTCCTGCCCGCTGCTCGACCACGACGCCTGGGCCTATGACGGCGGCCCCGAACGGTTGAAGTCGTTCCTGAGCGGTGTGGACTGGGAGGCACTGTCGCCCCTTGCGCCCCGTTATGCGCCTTTCCGCGATCAGCTCGCCGCCGCCGATGCAGTGGCAACCGCGAATACCAATCCGCTAGTCGATGTCCAGTATGGCCCAGTCGGCCCGCAATGGTGCTCCAACGCCCTGCTCGAAGCGATTGCCGAGGCGTCGGCCACCAACATCCGCCGCATCCATATGCACCTGCTGGAAAGCCCGCGGCAGCGGGCATGGCTAGACCGTCGCTTCCCGCAGGGCATCGTCCGTTATCTCGACGAGATCGGCTTCCTCTCGCCGCGTCTGGCGGTCGCCCACGGCGTGCAGCTCCGGTCGGACGAGTATGATCTGCTGGCCGAACGCGGCGTCCAGCTCGTCTCCAATCCCGCCGCCAACCTGCGCCTGCGCTCCGGCACC
>NZ_JALBGW010000041.1:0-33782 GCF_023006485.1 Neorhizobium sp. BETTINA12A | reverse complement strand
CAGGCCTCAAGCGGGCTCGACAGCCCGCCCAGCAGCGTGACGCGCGGCGCGCCCTGATCGAACAGCGTGCGTACCAGCGTGTCGATCTGTTCGGCGGCGCTTTGGACGATGCGGCGGCCGACGGAATCGCCCTGATCCGCATGGCGCATCACCATCGGCGCCAAGGAGGCATAGTCGGTGGCCGACGACCGGTCCATCCAGCCGATGGCTTCGTAAGGATCGTTCTGGAAACGTTGCATCACCTCGATCAGAAGAGCGGTCTTCTCGATCCGCCCGTCATGAGCCCGAAGCGCCAATTGTACGGCTTTCAGGCCGAGATCTGCACCGCTGCCTTCGTCCGAAATGGGAAATCCGTAGCCGCCGAGGCGCAGGTCGCGGCCTTCTGCGAAACCGAGCCCGATCGAGCCGGTGCCGGCAATGACGATCGCGCCGTCGCGACCCGAATGCGCGCCGAGGCACGCGCCCATGCCGTCGCTGACGAAATCGATGCTGGCGAACGAGTGCGGGATCGCCTTCAAGGCCTCGACGGAGCCCTTGCGGCCGGTGCCTGCAAGGCCGACGCCCACATGGGTGCGGGCCATCGCGTCAGGTCCAAACCCGGCTTCGTCCAGGGCGGCGTTAAAGGCGCGCGAGATCGAGGCCCAGGCCTGCTCGATACCGAGCCGCGTCGTGGCAGGCCCGGAAAGACCCTGTCCGAGTACAGCGCCGGATGCGTCCTCGATACGGGCGCGGCAGCCGGTACCACCGCCATCAACCCCCAGGAAAAAGTATTCGGTTGCGGCCGTCATGCGCTGAGCCGCTCGATATCGGCTCCGCATTGGCCAAGCTTGCGGTCCAGTTGTTCATAACCGCGGTCGAGGTGGTACACCCGGTTGATGATCGTTTCGCCCGACGAGACCAGCCCGGCGAGCACGAGGGAGACGGAGGCGCGCAGATCCGTCGCCATCACCTGCGCACCCTTCAACGGCGCGCCGCCGCGCACCAGTGCGGTGGTTCCCTGGAGCGCGATATTGGCGCCGAGGCGCATCAGTTCCGGCACGTGCATAAACCGGCTTTCGAAGACGGTTTCGCGGATCAGCGATGCACCTTCGGCACAGGCCGCGAGCGCCATGAACTGCGCCTGGAGATCGGTCGGGAAACCCGGATAGGGCTCGGTGGTGATATCGGTTGCCTTCAGCGGTCCTTCGCGCGAAACGACAAGGCCGCGGTCGCTCGGCCAGATGCTGACGCCCATCGCTTCCAGCACCTGGACGATGGAAGCCATGTTTTCCAGCCGCGCGTTGGTAAGCTCCAGCATGCCGCCGGTGATCGCGGCTGCCACGGCGTAAGTTCCGGCCTCGATGCGGTCGGGGATGCCGTGATGTTTCGCCGGCTGCCAGGTGGTTGAACCTTGAACCAGGATACGGTGGGTGCCGGCGCCTTCGATGCGTGCGCCCATGGCGATCAGGCACGCGGCGAGATCGGCGACTTCGGGTTCGCGGGCGGCATTGAGGATTTCGGTTTCGCCCTTGGCGGCGGTCGCGGCCATCATCGCGGTTTCGGTGGCGCCGACGGAGGGGGAGGGAAGCACGATACGGCTGCCCTTCAATCCGCCCGGTGCCGAGGCGACGATCAGGCCGCTCTCGATATCAATGTCCGCACCCAGCGCTGCCAACGCCTTGACATGCATGTCGACCGGGCGCGCACCGATGGCGCAGCCGCCGGGGAGCGATACGCGCGCCTGGCCGAAGCGGGCGAGCAGTGGTGCGAGGACGAGCACGGTGGCGCGCATCTTGCGAACGGTGTCGTAGGAGGTCTCTTTCGAGACGATTGCCTTGGCATCTACGATGGTGGAATGGCCGGTGCGGGTGACGGCGGCGCCATGCAACTCGACGACCCCCAGCATGTTTTCCACGTCGCTGACCTGCGGCAGGTTGGTGAGCTCGACCGGGTAGGGGCTGAGCAGCGTTGCCGCGATCTGCGGGAGCGCCGCGTTTTTCGCCCCGGCAATGGTGACGGCTCCCTGGAGCCGATGACCGCCGACGATCCGTAATCTGTCCATGGCGAAACCTGTCGAAGAGGCGCGGTGAATCTCAAATCAATCTGCGCTTCGTCGAAACTAAACCACCCGGCGCCTCTGTCAATCATTCGGAATTTTTTATTCCTTTGTGCAGCATTATCTGCGATAATCCATCCTTGGTTTAAGAATGGAAACGCTGTTGCGGAGGACCGTTCCGGTGATATCCTCCACCCGACCCAAGGCCGTATCCCGGAGCTTCCATAGGAACGCATGTCAGTCTTAAAGAAGATCAACGCGCAGCTCGAGGATATGGCGCCGGCGGACCGGGAGATCGGCCAGTTCATCCTCGACAATCCGGACCAGATGCTGCGGCTTTCCTCCGCAGCGCTCGCGGCCGAGACGGGGCGCAGCCAGTCGAGCGTCGTAAAATTCAGCCAGAAGCTGGGTTTTGCCGGATACCAGGAGCTGAAACTCGCCGTCAGCGAGGCGAAGGCGCAGGAATGGCATGCGCCTCCCGGCATGATCCACGGCTCGATCGAGGTCGGCGACAGCTACCTGACGATCCTGCAGAAGCTGATCGGCAGCAAGATGCTGTCCATGCAGCAGACGCTTGCGGTCAACAACGAGCAGGAGATCGAGCGGGCCCTGACGGCGCTCAACGATGCGCGACGCATCCATATGGCCGGCGTCGGGGCATCGTCGCTGGTCGCCCGCGATTTTTCCTACAAGCTGATGAAACTCGGGCGCAACGTGCTGCATGACAGCGACAGCCATGTGCAGATGGCGAATGTCTCGACGCTCAACAGCCAGGACGTGCTGCTGGCACTTTCCTATTCCGGCACCAGTTTCGAGACGCTGAGGATCGCCGAACTGGCGCGCCAGCGCGGCGCGACGGTGATCGCCATTACCGGTCTCAATGGGAATCCGCTGATGCAGGCGGCGGATATCCGACTTTATACGGTCGCGGACGAGGAGCGGGTGCGCTCGTCCTCCATCACCGCGCGCGATGCGCAGCTGATGCTGACGGACTTGCTATTCATCCTGCTTGTGCAACGCCAGCCGGATGCCAACGAATACGTCCACAACAGCGAACTTGCGGTCTCTGTCCTGAAGGCCAAGTGATCCCCGCGTTCAAGCGGCCATGCGATGCTTCAGGCGCATGACCTTGAAGAAACCATTCGGGAACACGCGACGGATTTCCGCCACCTCGAAATCGCCTCGGCGCTTCGCCCATTCGACAATCCGGGCGATGCGGAAGGACGAGCTCCACCCAACCCGATGCACTAGCGGCGCGACAACATCTTCGATCGCCCCTTGCAGTCCCCGCCCGTCGCCGAGCTTGCTCGCAACGATGATCTCGCCGCCCGGGCGTAGCACGCGGGCGCATTCGTCAAGGGCACGTTCGGGATTCGGGATCAGCGTGATGACGAAGGGCAGGCAGACGGCGTCGAACGAACGATCGGCGAATTCGAGATTGTGCGCATCCATGACATGCAGCGACTGAACGTGGGCTAGCCCGGCGCGCGCGACCTTCTCACGCGCTTTGGCGATCATGTGTTCGGAAAGATCGATGCCGGTGACGCGGCAGTGTTTCGGATAATAGGGCAATACGAGCCCGGTGCCGACGCCGACTTCGAGGATGTCCCGTCCGACTTCGGCGGCGAGCCTTGCGACGGTGCGATGTCCGTCGCGCAGCAAGCCTCGATAGACCCGGTCATAGACCGGCGCCCACCGTTCATACACCTTCTGCTGATGTTCGGCGCTGTTGCGGATAACTGCCAAGATCGTCCCCTCCGGTTTGCCCTGCTTGGGCTAAAACTCAGGAGGAAAACGATAGTTCCGCTTCGCGACGGTATTGCGACAGGGTTTTAGACGTCAAAGCGCGCGCATCGCGTCCATGAATTCTCTCGCCTTTTGCCCGATGGAGGCGATGTCGGCACCGGGTTTGTAAAGGGAGGAGCCTATGCCGAAACCGGCGGTACCCGCCTGCGCGTAGACAGCCATGTTCTCGGGCGTGACACCGCCGACCGCCAGAACCGGAATGTCCTTCGGCAGTACCGCCTTCCATGCCTTGATGACATAGGGCGGGATGGCTTCCGCCGGAAAGGCCTTGATGCCGCTGGCGCCGGCCTCGATCGCCGCGAAGGCTTCCGTCGGGGTTGCGACACCCGGCAGGCTCACCATACCGGCTGCGCGGCTGGCCTTGATGACTTCGACATTCGCGTTTGGCGAGATGATCACCTTGGCGCCGGTCGCGGCGACATCGGCGACCTGGGCCGGGGTCAGTACGGTGCCGGCACCGATCAGTGCCTGGTCTCCGAAACGCTTGACGAGCTTTTCGATGCTTTTCAGCGGATCGGGGGAGTTGAGCGGCACTTCAATGATCCGCCAACCCGCCTCGACGAGTACCTCGCCCACCGCTTCCGCTTCTTCCGGCTTGATGCCGCGCAGGATGGCGACGAGATTGCATGCCTTGAGCGCCTCTTGGAAGGTCATCTCGAAACTCCTTTATTGCGCGGCTTCGGCCGCGATCAGCATGATGCCGCGTTTCGCGGCGTTTTCCGGAGCGGGTTCGACCGTCAGGCCGAACAGCGGCGCGATCCGGCCGTAGCGGCTGTTGAGCACGTTGTTGCCGACGATGCCGATCGTATCGCCGTTCTTGAACCAGCCGGCGGCACGGGCCTGGCGGAATTCCGAGCCGATGACGAGGCCGGAGACGTAATCGAGGATATCTTCGGGCTTCAATTTGCCGTCGAGAATGCCGGTGCGGGCGCTGAAGATCGCCGACAGGAAGGCATCGGCTGCGGCCGATTCGCTCGCTGCGAAGTCCGCCCCGCGATCGAAACTCTGCCAGTCGGGCTCGGCGCCCGGCTGCGGCTCGAGAGCCTTGGCGATGAAGGAATGTTTGGTCAGAAGCGAAAATACCTCGCCGGTCGCGTAGGTCTGGAAACCGTCGATGCGGTTGTCCCTGACCCGTGCCCATTTGCTATGGGTGCCGGGCAGGACCAGGGTGCGGTCGCGCTTGAGGCCGTAGCCGACGATCTGGGTTTCCTCGCCGCGCATCACATCCGGAAAGGGTTTTGCGGCCGGATCGCGCATGCCGGGCAGGAAGGTGATGACGGCGCCGTTCTGAAGAGTGAGTTTGCGCGTGCCGGCGGCAAGCTCGGCGATCCCGCCGGGCGTGTCCACATAGGGTACTTCGACCCAGCCGTTGCGGCTGGTGATCATGCCGCTTGCCAGGACGGGCAGGGGGCCATGTGCCGAAAACCACTCACCCACCGTTTCCATCAACGCCTGCTCGAAGGCGCCGTTCTTGACGAACTGGATGCCGCCGCTCGACGTATCGCGGGTATCGAGCGTTTCGCCTGTTTCCGAAACCAGCATGGCGCGCAGCGAGCTCGTTCCCCAATCGAGGATGATCGAGGTGGGTTTTGGCATGGTCACATTTCTCCCGAAGCGGCTTTCGCCCCTTCGATAGCCCGTGACGTATCACCCTGTCGAGAGGCGACCCGCCGGAAACCGGCGGCGATGTCGGGCGTGACGAGATTTGTCTGCGCCCCGAAGATCTCGAGCGCCGTCTTGTAACGCTCGGCGAGCGCGGCGTGGCCGACGATGTTGATTTTCCTCGGTTTGTCCTGCCCGAGCGCTTCCGAGATTTCCGCGCCGATCATCAGGCCGGTCAGATAATCGGTGATCTCTTCCGGCGCCAGACGATCGAACAGGACCAGGCTGCGCGCTGAAAAGACGCGGGCGAGGATGCGGCCGGGTAGGGTCTCTTGTTCAAGCGCTGTCTGGACCCCGCGGCGAAAGGCGTCCGGGCGCTCCTCGTAGGCTGCCGGGATGAGGCGCGAGACAAGCGAATCCTTCTTGAGCAGATTGAGGATTTCGCCCGACATGTAGGTGGTGATCGCGGTGATGCGGCCGCTCTCCATCGTCACCCATTTGGCATGAGGGCCGGGCAGCACGAAGATGCCGTCGTTTTCCGTGAGGCCGAAGAGCGACATTTCCTCGCCGCGCATCACGTCGGGCAAGGGTTTGGTCTGGGCGATGCCGGGCAGGAAGATCAGCGGTGGCAGGCCTTCGACCTCATGCGCAACCGCCTGGGCCAACAAATCCGCAGGCCCTGCCGGCACCGGGGCGAAAGGGCTTTCGATCCAGCCGTTGCGGCTGGTGACCATGCCGGAAAACAGGATCGTTTCCGCTCTGTCGATCCAGTCGCCCAGTTCCTCGCGGAGTGCGGCTTCGAAACCGCCGGCCGTGACCTTGGTCGTGCCGCGGTCGCTCTTCTTTTCGCCATGCACCGTGGTGTCGTCGAGAAGCAGTGCACGGAAGGCGGCGGAGGTCCATTCGATTGCAATATACATGGGGGAATCATCCTAATAGGCGGGTTTGACCGGGAACCAGTCCTTGCGTTCGGTATCGAGATAGGCGCCGGCAATGCCGGATACGCTGTATTTTTCGAGCAGTTCGACATCCACTTCGACGCCGAGACCCGGGCCTTCCGGCACCTGGAAACGGCCGTCCTTCAGGACCGGCGGATTGGGCGAGATATCGCCGCCGAGATAGGCACGTTCGGTATCGATGGCGATCGACATGTTGGGAAGCGAGGCCGCGAGGTGGATATAGGCAGATTGCGACAGGGCCAGTTCGGCTCCGGAATGCAGCGTCACCGAAATGCCGACCGCCTCGCAGA
Organism: Neorhizobium sp. BETTINA12A; assembly: GCF_023006485.1. Classification (NCBI taxonomy): domain Bacteria; kingdom Pseudomonadati; phylum Pseudomonadota; class Alphaproteobacteria; order Hyphomicrobiales; family Rhizobiaceae; genus Neorhizobium; species Neorhizobium sp. BETTINA12A. The sequence goes on along the minus strand of NZ_JALBGW010000041.1, from coordinate 27,090 downwards.
TTGCCGCCGCCTTGATCGTCTGCCAAAGCCCGCCGGCCTCGTGCGGATCGAGGAGCACGACATCGGCTGCATTGGCGCGGATGATGTTGCCGACATCGGACAGTGTGTAGGCGCTTTCGTCGAGCGCGATCGGCACCGTGGAGCGGGCGACGAGCGCCGCATGGCCGGCGAGGTCGTCGAGTTCCAGCGGCTGCTCCACGTAGGCAGGGTCGAAAGCCTTCAGTTTTTCGAGCTGGCGCTTGGCGGTCGCCGGGTTCCAGGCGCCGTTGACGTCGAGCCGCAGCGGATGGTCGCCGATCTCCTTTCGGGAGGTTTCGGCAAGCCTGATGTCGCTCCTTTCGTCAAAACCGATCTTCACCTTGAAGGTCGTGTAACCGATGTCGAGGAAACGCTTCAGGCGTTCCGAGAGACCTTTGGGATCATTGGTGAAGAGATAGGCGGCGGCCTCGACATCCTTGCGCCAGCGGCCGCCCCACATGGCATAAAGCGGCAGGTTCGCCTGTTTGCCGAGCGCATCCCACATCGCCATTTCCATGGCGCAGATCGCCATCACTGCAGCGCGCTTGTGGTGATAGAAGCCGGCGCCGAGCACATGGCGGTGGAAACGTTCCGCATCCGCGACCGGGTATCCGATCGCCAGTGGTGCGACGACATCGGCGAATACTGCGGGCACGTTGGCGATCAGCGAGATCGTCTCGCCCCAGCCGATGATCCCGGCATCCGTCTCAATCCGGCAGATCAGCCGAGTCGTGCCGATTCGCCGCCCGGAACCCCAGAGAATGTCCTCGGTGAACGGCATACGGACCAGCCAATGGTCCACTTTGGTGATGCGCAAGATATCCTCCCATGGACGGCAACTTCCTCGCCGCTTCAGTTTCACTGTTGACATGGAACTTAGTTCCAAGATAACTCTCTTGGCAAGAGCGAGACGGCATGCTGTGGGAGCAGCACTGAAAATCGTCGTCCAGGGAGAGGGCATGGCCAAGGTACAATTGGAAGCGATCGACAAGGATGTCGCCAATGATACCGGCAGCGTGCCGGGTGTTCAGGCGCTGACGCGCGGCATTCAGATTGTCGATGCCGTGGCGGCCGAAGCCCGCGGCCTGCGCTTCACCGAGCTGCTCGACCAGACTCAATTGCCGAAGGGCACGCTGCACCGGCTGCTGCAGGCGCTGGTCGACGAGCGGCTGCTCCACTTCGATACACGCGACCAGGTCTACCGGTTGGCGCCGCGGGTGTTCCAATGGGCTCATAAGGTGTGGGACAATTTCGATCTGCGCGGGGCTGCCGAACCGGAACTGGCGCGGCTTCGCGACCTGACGGGCGAGGCGATCCGTCTCGGCGTGCTCGACGGCGGCAGCGTTCTTTACATCGACCAGCGGGAAGTGCCGCAACCGCTGCGCCTCAACAATGGCGTCGGCTCGCGCGCAGCACCGCATGCCAGCGGCCTCGGCAAGGCGATCCTGGCGCATCTGACGCTCGAAAAACGCCGCGCGCTGCTCGACGGCATCGAACTGGAGCGACTGACCCCGAACACGATCGTCAATGCCGAGGAGCTGAGCCGCCAGCTCGATCTTACCAAGGCCCGCGGTTACGCCGTCTCGGTCGATGAGCAGCATATCGGCATTTCCTCGGTCGCCGCACCCGTCCTCAACCATCGCGGCGAACCGATCGGCGCGATCGGCATTATCGGCCCATCCTTCCGGCTGCCGGTCGACCGGCTGCACGCTTTCGGCCGCGACGTCATCGAGGCGGCGCGCCGCACATCCGGTAATTTTGGAGAGTTTCCCATGTCGCTTGCGGTCAAGCCGCGTCCTCTCGGCCCCGATCGCGCCGACGTGCGCTGCGTCATTCCGGCAAGCACGTTTCTCGGCGAGGGCCCGCACTGGTCGCCGGAGCACAAGAAGCTCTATTTTGTCGATATCCTGGCGCCGGCCGTGCATACGGGCGACCCCGCCAAGGGCACCTATACGTCCATGCAGTTGCCGGAGCTGATTGGTTTCGTGATACCCCGCGCGCGCGGCGGTTTCGTCGCCGCCATGCATGGCGAGATTCGCGGCATCGATCTTTCGACCGGCGACATCACGACGATCTCGCGGCCGGAGGCAGACCGTCCCGGCAATCGTTTCAACGACGGCAAGTGCGACCGTCGCGGCAGGCTTTGGGCCGGTACGCTCGCGATCGACACGACGCCGGACCAGGGGCGGCTCTGGAGGATCGATCCGGACGGGCGGTCGCGGGAGATGGATCGCGGTTTCCACGTCTCGAACGGTCTTGGCTGGAGCCCGGACGACCGCACCTTCTATTTCACCGATACCAACCGGCAGACGGTCTATGCCTATGATTTCGATATCGAAAACGGCGAAGTCGCCAATCGCCGGACCTTTATCACCGTGCCGGAAGCCGAAGGCAAGCCGGACGGCATGACGGTTGATGCGGAAGGTTTCGTATGGATCGCCCATTGGGACGGCTGGTGCGTTACCCGCTACGATCCGCAGGGCAAGGTGGAGCGGGTGATCAACCTGCCGATACCGCGCCCGACGAGCTGCGTCTTCGGCGGTCCCGACATGCAGACCCTGTTCGTGACGTCCGCCCGCATCCGGCTTTCGGCAGCGCAGCTTTCCGAAGCGCCGCTCTCGGGCAGTGTGTTTTCCATCGATACCGGCATCAAGGGCCAGGCAGCCCAGATGTTCGCGGGCTGAGAACTCAAGAGATACCCATGGCCAAGCTTGAACTCAAAGACATCCGCAAATCCTTCGGTTCGGCCGAAGTCCTCAAGGGAATCGACCTGACGGTCGAAGACGGCGAATTCGTCGCTTTCGTCGGTCCGTCGGGCTGCGGAAAATCAACGCTGCTGCGTCTCATCTGTGGTCTCGACGAAATCACCTCGGGCAAGATGGCGATCGACGGGGAACTGGTGAACGACGTGCCGCCGGCCAAGCGCGGCATTGCCATGGTCTTCCAGTCCTATGCGCTCTATCCGCATATGACGGTTGCCGAAAACATGGGTTATGCGCTGAGACTCGCTGGCACGCCGAAGCAGGAGATCGATGCCCGCGTCGTCCAGGCGGCCAGGAAACTCCGCATCGACACCTATCTGGAGCGCAAGCCCCGCCAGCTTTCCGGCGGTCAGCGCCAGCGCGTCGCGATCGGCCGTGCCATCGTGCGCGAACCGCGCATCTTCCTGTTCGATGAGCCGCTTTCCAACCTTGATGCCTCGCTGCGCGTCGAGATGCGCATCGAGATCGCCCGGATGAAGGATACGCTCGGCACGACGATGGTCTATGTGACCCACGACCAGATCGAGGCGATGACGCTGGCGGACAAGATCGTCGTGCTGAATTCCGGCCGCGTCGAACAGATCGGTTCGCCGCTCGACCTCTACAACAAGCCGGTCAACCGCTTCGTCGCGGGCTTCATCGGGTCGCCGCGGATGAATTTCCTGAGCCTCGGCGCCAGGAAGAGCGAAGGCGTCTTTACTGTTCCGGGCGGAGAAGTGCGTCTGCCGCGCGACCTGTCCTCCGCGCCGGCAGAGATCGGCATCCGGCCGGAGCATGTGGAGCTGGTGAGCCGCGGCGCCCCGGATTCGCTCGCTGGGACCGTCACCATGACCGAACATCTCGGCAGCGACACCTATGCCTATGTGGCGCTCGAAGGTTCCGATGAGATGGTCGTCGTGCGCCTGTCCGGCGATCGCGCCGTCAAGCGTAGCGAGCCGATTGGCGTCCATGTCGACCCGGCGATGATCCACGTCTTTTCCGCCGCCGGCCTTTCGCTTGCCTCCGCGCGTCCCGTTGCCCTGGAGGCCGCATGACCATCCATCCCGAACTCATTGCAAAGGTTGAGGTCGAGGCCGCGACATATCCGAGCCTCAAGGGCAGGGGCGTGCTGATCACCGGCGGAGGATCGGGCATCGGCGCGTCGCTTGTCGAGCATTTCTGCGCCCAGGGCTGCAAGGTCGGCTTTCTCGACCTTAATGCCAATGTGGCCGACGAGACGGCCGAAACGGTCGGCAGGAAGACCGGCAATACCCCGTTCTATCGTGCGGCGGATCTGCGTGACATCGACGCCCTGAAGGAAGGGATCGAGGCACTCCGATCCGAGATCGGCCCTATCCGAGTGCTCGTCAACAATGCCGGCAATGACGATCGCATGCCGCTCGAAGACGTGACGCCGGACTATTGGGACGAGCGTTTCCAGACCAATTTGCGCCATCAGTTCTTTGCTGTTCAGGCGGTCGTGCCGGAAATGGCGGAGGCTGGTGGCGGGTCGATCATCAACATGGGCTCGATCTCGTGGATGCGTGGTGCTGCCGGGCTGATCTTCTATACGACCGCCAAATCCGCCGTCATGGGCATGACCAAGTCGCTCGCCCGCGAATTGGGGACACGCAATATCCGTGTCAACTCGATTGCGCCCGGCTGGGTGCTGACCGAGCGCCAGGTGGAGCGCGCCAAGCGTGTCTACCAGGGCAAGTTTTCCGAATACCTCGAGGTTCAGTGCCTCAAGGAGCATCTGCTGCCGCCTGATATCGCCCGCATGGCGCTGTTCCTGGCGGCAGACGATTCCCGCCTCATCACGTCACAGACATTCATCGTCGATGGAGGCGTCGTCTAACAAAGGCAAGGCGGATACGGCGCTCGCCGCTTGACCTTTTTCGGGTTGAAACAGAGTTCCATCATCATCGTTTCGGGAGGATCTGATGAACACCTTTACCAGACTGATCGGCACCGCCGCTGTCGCGCTTGCGCTCGGCTCCGGTGCCGCCAAGGCAGCCGATCTCAGCTTCATGAGCTTCACTTACGCGGAAGAGGCCAACAAGGCGATCGTCCAGGGTGTCCTGGACAATTTTCAGAAGGCCGAGAAGCTGACGGTCGAGCCGCTCGGCTTCGCCTGGGGCGACATGCAGAAGAATATCTTTCTGCGCGCCCGGTCGAAGACTCTGCCCGATGTCGCCCAGCTTTCCGAACGCTGGCTGCCGACCTTCGCGAGCCTCGACAATCTTGTCGACCTGAACACGGTCTACGGCAAGGACAAGCTCCAGGCGGCTTTCGCGCCGGATGCGCTCGCCATGGGCAATATCAACGGCAAGCAGCTTGCGCTGCCGCTTCTGTCCGGTTCGATCGGCATGGTGGCCAATAAGGAAGTGCTTGCGAAGGCCGGCATCAATGACGTGCCGAAGACCGTTGATGACTTCAAGAAAGCTCTGATCTCGGTGCGCGACAAGGTGCCCAACTCGGTGCCGTACTCCATGGCGACCAAAAACAACGGCTCGATCCTGATCGACTTCATGGTCTGGAACTGGGTGCATGGCGGCCGGATCATTGACGACGCCGGCAAGGTCGTCGTCGACAGCCAGCAGAGCCGCGATGCGCTCGGCTTCATGGTCGGCTTGCTGAAAGACCGGTTGGCTGCTCCGGAAATCGACCGCCCGGACTCGCGCCGCCTGCTGGCGCAGGGCGCTTCGGCCTTCTATCTCGACGCCCCGCAGACGCGAACCTTCCTGCGTGATTTCTCCGGCAAAGGCCAGGCCTTCGATGCCAACGTGCTGCCGATGCCGACACCTGTGCTGAAGGCAGGTGACAAGTCTGTTTCCGTCCAGTGGGGACATCTGCTCGTGCAGTTCGCAGCCGCCGGCAAGGCCAAGGCGGATGATCCGGCCGACAAGTTCCTGACCTACATCATTTCGGACAAGGTGCAGACGGACCTTCCGTTGAAGATGAGCGCGCTGCCGGTCACCAAGTCCGCCCGCGCGGCGGTTGCCGACGACGCCTATCTCAAGAACTGGTCGGCTGCGACGGGAGACGCCCGCCGCAACGAAGTCGGCATCTGGTCCAATGCCGCCGACCTCACCAACATCATCGGCGAGGAAGTGCAGGGCGCGCTGCTCGGCCAGAAGTCTGCCGACGATGCCATCAAGTCCATGCAGGCTCGGCTGACGACCAGCATGGAGAAGGCGAAGAAGTCGGAATAGGTCGGTCGAGGCTCCCCCTCATCCGCCTGCCGGCACCTTCTCCCCGAGGGGAGAAGAGATATGCCGCGCTGCCGCCGTCCCTCCTCTCCCCAGCGGGGAGAGGGTGGCCGAGCATAGCGGAGGCCGGGTGAGGGGGCGTCGTGCTCTGTGCCTGCGGCATAATGATATCTACAGGAAATAGCCTCCATGGCCGTGATCGAAAACAATGTCGGAGCCTATCCGGTCTCGCCGCATGCGAACCGCGGGGGGCTGAAAGCCGGGCAGAACCGCATCGGGCTTCTTCTGCTGCTGCCGGCGGCAGTCGCCTTTGCCGCGGTCATCCTTTATCCGTTTCTGTCGGCGCTTGGCCTGTCGCTGTTCGAATACACCGTCGAGATGATGGAGCCGCGTTTCATCGGCTTCGAGAATTTTTATAAGATCGCGTCGGACCCGGATGTCTGGGCGGCGTTCTGGACGACGGCCATTTACGTGGTGTTGACGACAACGGGCACGCTGGTCGCCGGTCTCGGCTGGGCGCTGATCATGAACCAGCAGTTTGCCGGCCGTGCGGTGCTGCGATCGCTGTCGCTGCTGCCCTGGGTGCTGCCCTCGACGGTCAGCGCCTTCATCTGGGGCTGGATCTTCAATTCCCGTTACGGCGTGCTCAACGCCTTGCTGATGGAACTGGGGCTGATTGACTACCCACAGGCCTGGCTGTCGACGCCTGAAGGCGCGATGCTCGCCGTGGTGCTGACCAAGATCTGGCTCTCCATCCCACTCTTCATGTCCTTCTTCCTGGCCGGCCTGCAAAACCTCGACAAGGAGCAGATCGATGCCGCCCGCGTCGACGGCGCCGGAAACTGGGCGGTGCTGCGCGACCATATCCTGCCGCACCTGCGCCCGGTTCTGATGATCGTCGTGGTTCTCGGCGTAATCGGCAATCTGCAGCAGTTCGATACGATTTATGCGCTGACCGGCGGCGGACCGGTGCGGGCGACGACGGTTCTCTCCGTCGAGGTCTATCGCCGCGCTTTCGAGCAATGGGATATCGGCTTTGCCTCCGCTGTCGGCGTGCTCTGGGTTGCAGCGCTCCTACCGCCCGCCTTCCTCTATCTGCGCATGCTGGTGAAAGGAAACTGAGATGTTCGACCTTTCCTCCCGTCAGGCAAAAATCGTCTTTTTTGCCGCCCTTGCTGTGATCGGCTTCTTCCTGTTCTTCCCGCTCTACTGGCTGGTGATCTCGTCGCTGAAGGCGAATGCCGAGCTCTACCGGGTGGTGCCGACGCCGTTTCCGACGATGCCGAGTCTCGAGCATTTCATCCGGGCGCTGACTGCCGGCAAGTTGCCGATGTACCTGATGAACAGCCTGATCACTTCGACCTGCAGCGCCGCGCTGGTGACGCTGCTGGCGCTTTATGCCGGCTTCAGCTTCGCCAAATACCGTTATTTCGGCCGCCAGCCGGTGATGTTGTTCATGCTCTCGGCGCAGATGTTTCCGTTCGGCCTGCTGCTGATCTCCATCTATCCGCTGATGAGCGAGCTGAACCTGCTCGACACAAGGCCGGGCCTGATCCTCAGCTATATCGTCTTTGCGCTGCCGGTCTCGACCTACATGCTCTACAGCTACTTTACCCAGGTGCCGGACGAGCTGATCGATGCGGCGCGGGCGGATGGCGCGAGCGATCTCAGGATCTTCCATACGATCGTCATCCCGATCTCGATCCCGCCGATCGTCACGGTATTCCTCTATTCCTTCATGTGGTCCTGGAACGACCTTCTCTATTCGATGACGCTGATCGTCTCGGACGAGAAGCGCACCATCGGGCCTGGCCTGCTTCTCACCTATCTCAACGAGGTCAATTCCGACTGGGGCGGCGCCATGGCGGCATCGCTGATCGCGTCTGCGCCCATCGTTGCGGCCTTCATGTTCCTCCAACGTTATTTCATTCAGGGCGTCACCGCCGGAGCAGTCAAATGAGCAAGATCCTCGCCGGGGCTTTCCCCGTTCTTCCCACACCGTTCCGCGACGATGGTTCGATCGACGAGGCGGATTTCCTGTCGATCATCGATTTTGCGCTGGAGAGCAATGTGGACGGCGTCGTTTATCCGGGGGTCGCCAGCGAAGTGGACACGCTGACGCCGGAGGAGCGCAAGCGGCAGGTGGAACTGCTGGCGGAGCGGATCGGCGGGCGCATCCCGATCATTATCGGCGCCAGCGACCCGGATCCGAAGGCTGCGGCCAAGCACGTGGCGCAGGCGGCGAAGATCGGGGCAGGGGCGGCCATGGTGATGGCGCCGCTTTCGCTCGGGAACGACATCGCCGCGCAGACTGCTTATTTCAGGGAAGTCGCTGCCAATGCCGGCGTGCCGATCATGCTGCAGAACCAACCGAAGCCGATCGGCGCGGGGCTGACGCCGGAAGAGGTGGCGGCAGTTGCCAATGCCGTGCCTGAAATCCGCTACGTCAAGGAAGAGACCGCGCCCTGCGGCCAGCATCTGACCCGGATCAAGGCGGCGGCCAACGGTTCGCTTGACGCGATCTTCGGGGGGGCCGGCGGGCGTTACATCACCGACGAACTGGCGCGCGGTGCGGCCGGCACCATGCCCGCCGCCGAGCTTGCCGATATCCACGCTCAGATGATCCATGCCTGGCAGAAGGGCGATGTCGCGACGACACGAAAACTCTATAACGTCTCTCTGCCGCTCCTGAATTTCCAGGCCATCTTCCGCATGCACATGACCAAGGAAGTGCTGCGCCGCCGCGGTGTGATCAAGCACACCTTCGTGCGCGGCAAGGGACCGAAATTCGACGAGGGCGATGCCAGGGAACTGGCGTTGCTTCTGGCGGAGGCCGATCTGCCCTATACCAATCACAAGCCCAATTGAGCCGGAACCCATGCCAAAAAACGTCGTCGATGCGATCGTCTCGGTCGAGACCTTCATCATCTCCATTCCCCGCGAGGTGCCCTATCTTGGGCCGCTGAAAGAGGGCGAGGCGATCAACGCGCGCGGTTACCTGATCCGCAAGGGCAACCGCACCATCTATCCCTCGACCGACATGACGCTGCTGATCAAGGTCACCGGCGAGAGCGGCAAGGTCGGCTGGGGTGAGTGTTACGGCATCGTCGCTCCCGAAGCGACCAAGGCGATCATCGACGACGTGCTCGGCCCGGTCATCATCGGCCGCGATCCGGGCGATGCGGCGGTTATTCACGAGGATCTCTATGACCTGATGCGGGTGCGGGGTTTCTTCGGTGGCTACTACCTCGATGCGCTTGCCGGCGTCGACATTGCGCTCTGGGACCTGACCGGTAAGAACCTCGGGGTGCCGGTCTCCACCCTGCTCGGCGGGCGGCGGTACGATACGATCCGCGCCTATGTCTCAGGCCTGCCGAAAGCGACGCTGAAGGAGCGTTGCGATCTGGCCGTCCATTGGGTCGGCAAGGGCTACAAGGGCATCAAGTTCGCGGCAGTCGTCTCCGAGGAGGATATCGTCAAGGAAATGGCGGCTCTGCGTGAAGCGGTCGGTCCGGACATCGACCTGATGGTCGACCTGCACTGGAAGTTCGAGGCGGGCGAGGCGATCCGCATCATCCGGCGGCTGGAACCCTACAATCTCTATTTTGCCGAGGCGCCGGTGCAGCCGGAAAACCTCGAAGGCCAAGCGCGGGTTGCGGCCGGCATCGGCGTGCCGCTGGCGCTCGGCGAGGAATTGCGCACCACCTATGAATACAGGCCACGGTTCGAAAAGCGGGCGATGAGCATCGTGCAGCCGGAAATGGGCCATACAGGCATCACCGAGTTCATCCGCATCGGCCAGATGGCGCAGGCCTTTCACATGAACATCATGCCGCACGCATCGATCAGCGTCGGCATCTTCATGGCGGCCAGCCTGCAGGCCGCGTCGGCGCTGCAGAACGTGCCCTATCACGAATACCAGCACTCGATCTTCGACCGGAACCTCACCTATACCAAGGGCGACATGGCGTCGGGCGAGGGCACCTACGTGGTGCCGACCGGCGCCGGCCTCGGCGTCGAGCCGAAGGAAGAAGTGTTCGAGTTTGTCGTCAGACGGTGACAGGGTCGACGCCCACTGCTGAAGGGGCTGTCGCCGCATGGCGACTGCGGCGCAGTGCCCGAGATCATCACCGAGCGGCATGCCGGAACGCTTCGAAGATCACCCGGTGGCCGGCGTCGTTGGGATGGGTGATGTCGGGCGAGGCGAGGAAGCCGTCGCCGTGCTCCATCATCCGTTCGTAGACCGGGGCGTAAAAAACCGAGAATTGCCGAGCGATCTCGCGGACCGCCTCCACATAACGCTCAAAGCCCTGGCGGGTCTGGCCGGTGAAGCCCGTACTTCCGACCGAGAATCCGGCATCCGGAATATAGGGCGGGCTGCCGATCGCGATCCTTTGCCCGTGCCCGGCTGCGATCAGGGCCTTCAGGATACGGCTATAATCCCGCACGAAGCCTGCGGCATTCATGGTTTCGGGGCCCGCGGTGTAGCGGGCGTCATTGTAGCCATAGAGGATCAGGATCGCGTCCTCGTGCGGTCGATCAAGAAGTGATTCAACAAACCTTCCGACTCCATTGTTCGGCCTCGGCTTTCCCTCGGCGAGCTTCGAGCCCTGCAACACCGTTCCCGGAATGGCGTGATTGCGGATCGGGAAGCCATCGACCGCACCGGCAAACAGAGCCGGCCAGGCGAGTTCGGGGCGGGAGGCGTTGAAGCCGGCGGTGATGCTGTCGCCGAATACGCGGGTGCCGGAAATTGAAAGCGATTTCAGATGCTCCGCAAATATCATCAGCTTTTCCTTCATTTTCCCGCTTGACAGCAGCCGGTGCAATCTTGTTTATACGTATTAGCTGCTAATACGCATTAGCAGTCAAGAGGAGACAGGGAGGATGTTGCGTGGCGGCGCCTAAGCGTTTGACCCAGCACGATATTGCGAAATTGGCCGGCGTCAGCCAGGCGACCGTTTCGCTTGTGCTGAACGGCGCGCCGACAGCTCTGGCGCGTATTCCGCAGGAGACCCGCGAGCGCGTCCAGCAGGTCATCCGCACCACCGGTTACGTTGCCGATCCCATCGCGCGCCGGATGGCGAAGGGGCTGAACCGCATTCTCGGCGTGTTCACCTACGAGCCGGCTTTTCCAAGCGCCCAGGCCGACTTCTTCACGCCCTTTCTGCTCGGCATCGAGGAAGAGGCGCAGATCCAGAATTACGACCTTCTGCTCCTGACCGGCGCCGGTGTCGGGCAGGATCGGAAAATCTTTGCCGATGGGAATCGCTTGAGGATCGCCGATGGCTGCCTCGTGCTCGGCCGCGAATTCGACCGTGCGGAGCTGACGCGACTGGTAGCCGGCGACTATCCGTTCGTGGCGATCGGCCGACGCGAGGATGCCGGCGGACCGGTTCCCTATGTCGGCGGCGATTATGCGAATGGCACGCGGGCGCTCGTCGAGAAGGCAAGGGGGCTCGGGCATTCGAAGCTCGCCTATATCGGCCCACCGGGACCGGCGGAATCGACTGCCGATCGGTGGTCGGGCTTTGACGGTGCCCTCGGCGACGGTCTTGAGCTTGTCCTGCATATCGAAACGGTGGGACGCGCGGCAGACGAGATACTGGACGCTCTTTTTGGCAGCGGTGCGACTGTCGCCTTCTTTGTCGAGCTCGCCGATGCGGTGCGCGTCGAGGCGGCCGCGCGCGCGCGGGGCCTGTCCATTCCCGGCGATTTTTCGGCCGTCGTGCTCGGCAGTCATATCCGCGCCGAGCGCAGCCATGTGCAATTCACCTCTTTCGACATCCCCCGCGAGGAAATGGGCCGGCAGGCGACTGCGATGCTGGTGCGCCGCATCGAAAGTGGAGATGCCGGCGGCCAAATTCTTCTGACCTGTGAACCGGTCGAGGGGGAAACCCTTGGACCCGCAAAAAGACGGACATGATCAACGTGACAGAGATGCATACGGATATTCTGGTGGTAGGCGGCGGTCTTGGCGGTGTTGCGGCAGCACTCGGTGCATGCCGGGCCGGCCGCAGCGTGATCATGACCGAGGAGTTCGACTGGATCGGCGGCCAGCTGACCAGCCAGGCGGTACCCTCGGACGAACATACCTGGGTCGAGCAGTTCGGAATTACCCGTTCCTACCGGAAGCTGCGGCAAGGTATCCGCCAATATTACCGCGATCATTATCCGTTAACTGAGGGCGCGCGTGCCTGGGGCGACCTCAATCCGGGAGCCGGCTGGGTCAGCCGCGTCTGCGCCGAACCGCGCGTCAGCCTGGCCGTCATGGAAGCGATGCTGATGCCTTATCGCGGCGCGGGCAAGCTAAAGGTGCTGCAGCCCTATCGCCCGGTCGCCGCCGATGTCGACGGGGATACTGTGCGCTCCGTTACCGTGCGTCATCGCGATACCGGCCGCGAGATCACCATCTCCGCCGCCTATATCCTCGATGCGACCGAGCTCGGCGATCTGCTGCCGATGACCGGCACCGAATATGTGAAAGGCTTCGAGGCCCAGTCCGACACCGGCGAGCCGAGTGCTCCACCGCAAGCGCAGCCGGACAATGTCCAGGCCGTGTCGATCTGCTTTGCGATCGATCACGTCGACGGCGACCAGACGATCGACAAGCCGGAAAACTACGATTACTGGCGCGCGTACCAGCCGCATTTCTGGGGCGGACCTTTGCTCGGCTTCACTGCGCCGCATCCGCGCACGCTGGATTTCACCACCCGCTCGTTCACGCCCAATCCCAATGACGATCCGCTCGCCGTCGATGCCGACCAACGCAAGGGTGGCGGCGACGAGAACCTGTGGATCTTCCGGCGCATCGCGGCGCGCAATAACTTCGTGCCCGGCGCCTACGCCTCCGACATCTGCCTCGTGAACTGGCCGATGATCGACTACATGGAAGGCACGATCATCGACCTTTCCGAAGAGGACAAGGCGAAACAGCTCAAATCGGCTGCCGACCTCTCCTATTCGCTGTTCTACTGGCTGCAGACCGAAGCGCCGCGCGTCGATGGCGGCCAGGGTTTTCCGGGGCTTCGCCTGCGCGGCGACATTACCGGCACCGAACACGGGCTTGCCATGGCTCCCTATATCCGCGAGAGCCGCCGTATCAAGCCGGTGACCCGCATCGTCGAGCAGCACCTGTCCTATTCGGTGCGCGGGGAGAAGGGCGCGGTCAACTACCGCGACAGCATCGGCATCGGCATGTACCGGATCGATCTGCATCCCTCGACCGGCGGCGACAACTATATCGACGTGCCTTCCTGCCCGTTCGAGATCCCCCTTGGTGCACTTCTGCCTGAGCGGGTGAAGAACCTCATCCCGGCCGGCAAGAACATCGGCACGACCCACATCACCAATGGTTGCTACCGGCTTCACCCGGTCGAATGGAACATCGGCGAGGTCGCCGGCATGCTCGCCGCCCATTGCCTCGACAAAAATCTTACGCCGCATCAGGTCCAGGAAAACGACGAGAAGCTCCAGAATTTTCAGAGAGAGCTTACCCGTGAAGGCATCGAAATGCGCTGGCCGGATATCGCGGCCTACTAAGGACGGCCAATGGACCGTCTATCAAAACCAATCTTTGGAGGAGGAACGGGAATGAACTATCATCGGACATTGAAATCTGCCGTCGCGGCCTTGGCCGTGGCCGTGCCGCTCTGCTGGAGCGGCATCGCCAACGCGCAGGATGCCGTCAACCTGCGCATGACCATCTGGAGCGCCAACGAGGCGCATCTGAAGCTGTTTGGCGACATCGCCGCCGGCTTCAAGAAGGACCATCCGAACGTGACGGTGACCTACGAGTCGCTGCCGTTCGATACCTATACGACGGCGCTGACGACCCAGATCGCCGGCGGCAATGCGCCTGACATGGCCTGGATCTTCGAGACCGCGGCCTATGACTTCGTCAATTCCGGCGCGCTCTTTCCGCTGACCGATACGCTCAAGTCCACCAAGGGCTATAATGCAGAAGAACTGAGCGCCACGGCCGCCGAGCGCTGGACCAAGGACGGCAAGCTGTTTGCCTATCCGTTCTCGACCTCGCCGTTTGCGATGTTCGTCAATAACGACCTCATCAAGGCTTCCGGCGCCAAGACCCCGGCGGAAATGATCGCCGCTAACCAGTGGACATGGGACAACGCCATCGCCACCGCATCCACCGTCGGCAAGACTGGCAAGGGTGGCCTGATCGTCCGCGACTTCAACTATCAGATCTGGCAGAACCTTGCCTCCGTCTGGAACGGCTGGGGCGCGTCGCCATGGAGTGCCGACGGCAAGACCTGCACGATGACCGAAAAGCCGATGGTCGACGCGCTGACCTTCATTCATGACGCCGTCTTCAAGAACAAGGCGATGCCGGGCCCCGGCGAAAGCGTCGACTTCTTCGCCGGCAATGCGGCAATGACGATCACTCAGATCAGCCGCGCCTCGCTGCTGCCGAAGGACAAGCCGTTCGCCTGGGATCTCGTGCCGCTGCCGAAGGGGCCGGCCGGCAATTATGCGCTGATCGGCCAGGCCGGCGTCGGCGTCATGCAGTCGGGCAAGAACGCCAAGACGGCCGCCGAATTCGTCGCCTATATGACGAACCCGGAAAACTCGGCCAAGCTCAGCCAGTTCTTCCCGTCGGCTCGCAAGTCGCTGCTGAACGCCGAAGTCCTGAAGAAGACCAATCCGCTGTTGAGCCAGGAGCAGATCGACAAGGTCGTGATCTCCGGCATCGCCACCGGCAAGGTCATTCCGGGCCATACCGGCTTTGCGCAGATCCAGCAGGTGGTTCGTTCGGGCCTCGATGCCGTCTGGCGTCCGGATGCGAATATCCCGGTAGCCCTCCAGCAGATCTGCGGCCAGATCGGCCCGCTTCTGAAGCGCTAAGGGAATAGCTGATGGCTGTCGTGCAGCAAACCGCCCGTCCGGAAGGCCGCTCCTCATCGTCGTTCTGGACGGTCGCGCGGCGCGACAGCCTCGCCGGGTTTCTCTTCATCGCCCCGCAACTGATCGGGATCACGCTTTTCGTGCTGATCCCGCTCTGCCTCGTCTTCTGGTATTCGCTGCACGAGTGGAACGTGCTCGCCAATACCTTCACCTATACCGGCCTCGCGAACTACCAGATGCTTCTCGAAGACACGAGCCTGCCTTCGGTGCTCGGGGCGACGGCGATCTTTTCCGTCGGGCTGGTGATCTTCAACCTGAGCCTGGCACTGCTGCTTGCGGTGCTGCTCAACCAGAAGCTCGCCGGCATCACCATCTTCCGCACGCTGTTCTTCTCGCCGGTCGTCGTGTCGCTGGTCGCCTGGACGATCGTCTGGGGTTTCCTGTTGCAGAAGAACGGCGGCATCAACGGCGTGCTGCTCGTCTTCGGCATCGAGGGGCCGAACTGGCTGCGCGAACCGGTGACGGCGATGATCTCGGTCATCGTGGTGCAGGTGTTCAAGAATGTCGGCCTCAACATGATCCTGTTCCTCGCCGCCCTCCAGGGCGTGCCGAACGAACTCTACGAGGCGGCCCGCATCGACGGCGCTCCGCGCTTCAAGCAGTTCCGTCGCATCACCCTGCCGCTGATCAGCCCGACCATCCTCTTGACCTCGATCATCACCATCGTCGGCTCGCTGCAGGTGTTCGCGCAGATCGCGGTGCTGACGCAAGGCGGGCCGGGCCTCACGACGACGGTGCTGGTCTATTACCTCTACCAGCAGGCCTTCCAGTTCCATTTCTTCGGCTACGGCTCGACGCTGTCGATCATGCTGTTCGTGATCGTCGCCGTACTTACCTTCGCCCAGTGGCAGATGCGCAAGAGGATCGTCTTTTATGAAAGCTGAGCTCTCCCCGCGCAGACAAGTGTTTCTCTACGGCCTGCTCTGCGTTCTCCTGATCCCATTCGTCTTTCCGACCTGGTGGATGGTGACGTCGTCGGTGAAGCCGATCAGCGACATTTTTGCGTTTCCGCCGCAGCTCATGCCGGAAAGCTACGACTGGACGACCTATGCCAAGGTCTTCGAACTGCAGCCCTTCGTGAAGCAATACTGGAACTCGGCCTACATCGCGGCGCTGGTGACGATCGGAACCATGATCGTCTCCTCCATGGCCGGATACGCCTTTGCGCGGATCAAATTCCCCTTCGCCAATACGATCTTCATGGTCGTGCTGCTGGGGCTCTTGATCCCGTCGGAAGTGACGATCGTGCCGCTTTTCCAGATGTTCCTGAAGGCGGGCATGGTCAACACCCACTGGCCGCTGATCCTGGTGCCGATCTTCGGTGCGCCAAGCGTGTTCGCGACATTCGTGATGCGGCAGTTCTTCATTGCGCTGCCTGCCGAGCTCGAAGAGGCGGCGCGGGTCGATGGTCTCGGGCGGTTCAAGATCTTTCGAAAGATCGCCTTGCCGCTGGCAAGGCCGGCGCTCGCCTCTGTGGCGATCTTCACCTTCCTGCATTCCTGGAACCTCTATCTGGAGCCGATCGTGTTCCTGTCGAGCGCCGACAAATTCACGCTGCCGCAGGCGCTGACACAATATACCGACGCCTATGGCGGGCCGATGTGGAACATCCAGCTTGCTGCCGCGACCCTGACAGCGCTGCCCGTTCTCATCGTCTTCATCATCGCGCAGAAGCAATTCGTCGAAGGGCTCGCGCATACCGGCCTCAAGGGTTGAAAAACTCACCTTTTGAAACACTGGGGCTGAAGAAACGGAAATCTGATTGATGGCTGAAGTTACCCTTTCCAATGTCCGCAAGAGCTATGGCGCCGTCGACATCATCCACGGCATCGACCTCGGCATCACCGATGGCGAGTTCGTGGTGCTCGTCGGCCCGTCCGGCTGCGGCAAGTCCACGCTGCTCAGGATGGTCGCCGGGCTGGAGACAATTACCGGCGGCGAGGTGAATATCGGCGGGCGGGTGGTCAACGACCTCGACCCCAAGGACCGAGACATCGCCATGGTCTTCCAGAACTATGCGCTCTATCCTCATATGACCGTTGCCACCAATATGGGCTTCTCGCTGGAGCATCGCGGCGGCAGCAAGGCGGAGATCGCCGAACGCGTCAAATGGGCCGCCGACATCCTTGGCCTTGCGCCCTTGCTCGATCGCTACCCGCGCCAGCTTTCCGGTGGCCAGCGCCAGCGCGTTGCGATGGGCCGGGCGATCGTGCGCGATCCCAAGGTGTTCCTGTTCGATGAGCCGCTTTCCAATCTTGACGCGAAACTACGCGTCGTCATGCGCGGCGAGATCAAAAGCCTGCACCAGAGACTGAAGACGACCACCATCTACGTCACCCACGACCAGGTCGAGGCGATGACCATGGCCGACAAGATCGTCGTACTGAACGGCGGTAAGGTCGAGCAGATCGGGGCACCACTCGACCTTTACGACCGGCCGGCCAATCAGTTCGTTGCGGGCTTCATCGGCTCACCGTCGATGAATTTCCTCACTGGCACGATCACGACCGAAGGGTTCTCGGCGCCCGGCATCATGCTGCCGCTGCCTGAGGTAGCGCACGAGCACAAGGACCGAAAGGCGGTCTACGGCATTCGTCCCGAACATTTCGCCCTGGACGAGAACGGCGTGCCGGCGGAAATCGTGCTGGTCGAGCCGATGGGCTCCGAGACGCAGGTGACGATGAAGCTTGGCGAGACGCTGGTGACCGGCGTGTTTCGCGAGCGGGTATCGTTGTCGCCGGGGGCAACGATCCGGGTGCGGCCGGAACTCGGCAATATCCATCTCTTCGCCGCCGATGGCGGCCAGCGTCTGAACTGAGGCCCGTGATGCCGAATTACCCCGAAACCAAGCTCACCAAGGCGCTGCGCGGCGGCAAATTCCCGGTCATCGTCTCGCTCGCCCGCCACGACCTCGATCTTGCCAAGGCGGCGATCGGGGCAGGGGCGTTTGCGATCAAGGTGCATCTCAACGCCTATCATCGCGCCACCGGCACCACATTCGGCAGTTTTGCCGAGGAACGACCGTTCTTCGAGAGGCTGGCGCCGCTCGGGGTACCGCTGCTGGTGATGGCCGGCCAGGAGACGGTGCCGACGCCCGACGAGCTCGATGCCTTGGCGGATCTTGGTTTTGAAGGGTTCAATGTCTATTTCGACCATGTTCAGCCGCATCTGCTGCAGTCGAAGCTCCGCCCGATCCCGGCGCTCGGCGAGAATAGCACTGACGAGGACTTGAAGACCATCGTCGCCATTCCCGGCGCGATGATGGAGGCGTCTGTTGCGTCGTTTGCCGATTACGGCAGGCCGCTCGACGAGACCGATCTTGCCCGCTACAGGGAAATCACGACGAAGGCCGGCATTCCGGTCATCGCGCCGAGCCAGAAGCGTTTCGTGGCCGCCGATATGGCAAGGCTGAAGGCGGCCGGCATCGCGGCGCCGCTGCTCGGTGTCATCGTCACCGGCACGACGCCGAAGAGCCTGGAGGAGGCGGTGCGTCCGATCGTCGAGGCGGCAACTGGCTGAGTGGCGGCGATGGATTGAATTTCTTCCGTCGGATCGCCATTTTAGGTGCAAATCCAAAACCGAAGGAGGAAAGCATGACGACGTCTACCGAACGGGCCGTTCTGGCCGGTGGTTGTTTCTGGGGCATGCAGGACCTGATCCGGCGTCTGCCCGGTGTGGTATCGACCCGCGTCGGTTATAGCGGCGGCGATGTGCCGAATGCGACCTACCGCAATCATGGCACCCATGCCGAAGCAATCGAGATCATTTTCGATCCGGCCAAGACCAGCTATCGCGATATTCTGGAATTCTTCTTCCAGATCCACGATCCGTCGACCAAGAACCGCCAGGGCAACGATATCGGCATGAGCTATCGTTCGGCGATCTACTACGAGAGCGATGAACAGAAGCGCGTCGCCGAAGATACGATCGCCGATGTCAACGCATCGGGCTTATGGCCGGGCAAGGTGGTGACGGAAGTGGAGCCGGTCGGTGATTTCTGGCAAGCCGAACCGGAGCATCAGGATTACCTGGAGCGTTATCCGAATGGCTATACATGCCATTTCCCGCGCCCGAACTGGAAGCTGCCGAAGCGCGCCAGCGTTGCTGCTGAATAACCCGTCTTAATTCACGAATTGAAGGCGCTGCCATCTCGAGATGGCAGCGCCTTTTTTTGTTACGCGAGCGTATAGGCGGTCTTCACCACGGTGAAGAACTCGGCAGCATACTTGCCCTGTTCGCGCGGGCCGAAGGACGATGCCTTGCGGCCGCCGAACGGCACGTGGAAATCGACGCCTGCCGTCGGCAGGTTGACCATCACCATGCCGGCTTCCGAGTTGCGCTTGAAATGCGTCGCGTGCTTGAGGCTGGTAGTGGCGATGCCCGCCGACAGGCCGAACGGCGTGTCGTTGGCGGTTGCCAGCGCTTCCTCGTAGTTTTTCACCCGGATGACGGATACGACCGGTCCGAAAATCTCTTCACGGGAGATGCGCATCTGGTTGGTGGCTTCGGTAAACAGCGTCGGCTGAAGGTAAAAGCCGGGCGTGTCGCGCTTGACGATTTCGCCGCCGAAGGCGAGCTTGGCGCCTTCCGATTTGCCGATATCGATATAGTCGGTGTCCTGCTTCAGCTGCTTGTCGTCGACGACCGGGCCGATATGGCTGCCGGCCTTCATGGCGTTGTCGACGTTGAGCGTCTTCAGCTTCTCGGTGAGTGCTGCGACGAACTTGTCGTGGATGCCTTCCGTCACGATCAGGCGCGACGAAGCGGTGCAACGCTGGCCGGTCGAGAAGAAGCCCGAATTGGCGGCCGCTTCGACGGCGACGTTGATGTCCGCGTCATCGAGGACGACCATCGGGTTCTTGCCGCCCATTTCGAGCTGGAACTTGCGGTTATGCTCGATCGAGGCAAGCGCGACGCGCTTGCCGGTGCCGGTGGAGCCGGTGAAGGTAATGCCGGCGAGATCCGGGCTGTCGAGCATGGCCTGGCCAACGACCGAGCCGCGACCCATGACGAGGTTCAGGACGCCCTTCGGAAGGCCGGCGCGGTGGAGGATGTCGACGATCGCCCAGCCACAGCCAGGTACGAGATCGGCAGGCTTGAAGACGACAGTGTTGCCGTAGCAGAGCGCCGGCGCGATCTTCCATGCGGGAATGGCGATCGGGAAATTCCAGGGCGTGATGATGCCGATGACGCCGAGTGGTTCGCGGGTGATCTCGACGCCGATGTTCGGACGTGCGGACGGCACCAGTTCGCCGGTCAGGCGCAGCGCTTCTCCAGCGAAGAAATCGAAGATCTGGGCGGCGCGGGTAACTTCGCCGATCGCTTCGGGAAGGATCTTGCCTTCCTCGCGGGCGAGCAGCGCGCCGAGTTCTTCCTTGCGGGCGAGGATTTCGTCGGAAGCTTTCCGGAGAATAGCGTGACGCTCCAGGATGCCGGAACGTGACCAGGCCGGGAAAGCGGCCTTGGCGGCTGCTATCGCCTGCTTGGCGTCTTCGGCATTGCCCTGGGCATACATGCCCACGACATCGTTGGTATCGGACGGGTTGATGTTCTTGGAAGCGTCCGAGCCGACCCATTCGCCGGCGATCAGGTTCTGGTAGATGGTCATGGACCTCTCCTCTCATGTGAAAGGTCCCGCCAAGCGGCGGGACCGTCAGATAAAACTTGTTCAGTCGCTCATTTGAAAACGTTTGGGAGCCAGAGCGACAAGGCAGGGATATAAGTCACGAGCAGCAATACTGCGATGCTGGCTCCGAAGAAAGGCCAGATCGTGCGCATCGCTTCACGTATCGTGATGCCGCCGACCGCGCAACTGACGAAGAGCACGGTTCCGACCGGCGGCGTGTTGAGGCCGATGCCGGCATTGAGGATCATGATGACGCCAAAATGGACAGGATCGATGCCGAAGGCTTTGACGACCGGCAGCAGAATCGGGGTCGAGATGATGACCATCGGCGCCATGTCCATGAACGTGCCGAGCACCAGCAGGATGACGTTGATCATCAGGAGTACGATAATCGGATTGTCGGAGATCGCTCCGATCGCCGCGATGATCAGCGTCTGGACCTGCAGGAATGCCATCAGCCAGCCGAACGCGGCAGCGGTGCCGATGACCAGTAGTACCATCGCGGTGGTGCGCACGGCGCCCATGACGGCCTCGACAAAACCGTTCCAGTTCAGCTCGCGATAAACGAGCATGGCCACAAGGAACGCGTAGAGGACCGCAATGCAGGAGCTTTCGGTTGCCGTGAACACGCCGGAGCGTACGCCGCCGAAGATGATGGCGATCAGCAGGATGCCTGGCAGCGAAGCCAGAAAGTAATAACCGATGCGGGCAAAGCCCGGGAACGGATCGGCCGGATAACCGCGTTTGACGGCAACCCACCAGGCCGTGATCATCAGCGCTCCGGCCAGCAGCAGGCCGGGAATGATGCCGGCAGTGAAGAGGTCGGCGACGGAGACGTTGCCGCCCGCCGCGATCGAATAGAGGATCATGTTGTGCGAGGGCGGGATCATCAATGCGATGATGGCGGCATTGGCCGTCACGTTCACCGCATAATCCCTATCGTAGCCGCGCGCAGCCATTTGCGGGATCATCAATCCGCCGACGGCCGATGCATCCGCCACGGCCGAACCGGAAATGCCGCCGAACAGCGTCGATGCGACGACGTTGACCTGGCCGAGACCGCCGCGCATATGGCCGACAAGGCCGGCTGCGAAGCGGATCAGCCTGTGCGCAATGCCGCCGCGCACCATCAGGTCGCCAGCGAAGATGAAGAACGGGATCGCCATCATGGCGAAGACGTTCATGCCGGAATTCAGCTGCTGGAAGACGACGATCGGCGGCAGGCCCATGTAGAGGACCGTGGCGAAGGACGCGATTCCAAGGCAGAAGGCGATCGGCATGCCGATCAGCATGAGGAAGGTAAAGGAACCGAAAAGAATGGCGTAGGCCATTACGCAGCCTCCTGCACGAGGACGTCAGCAGCAATTTCTTCGCCGATGGCGACGTCGACGAAGCGCTCCAGAGCGAAAAGGGAGATCATGACGCCTCCGACGATCATCGGGAAGAAGTCGGTGCCGCCCGGCCAGCCGAGCACGGGAATGGTGGCCGACCACGTGCCCTTGGCGAGCAGCGTCGAATAATAGGCCATGCCTATCCCGAACAGCACGATCAGGCCGAGGCTCAGGAGGTCCATGGCCTTCTGAATTGCCGGTGGCATGACGTAACGAACGATATCGAGCCCGAGATGCACGCTCTCACGCACACCGACGGCGGCTCCGAGCATGATGAACCACGACATCAGGTAGAGCGACAGCGGCTCGGACCAGCTCGGCGAGTCGTTCAGGATATAACGGCCGAAGACCTGCCAGCCGACGATGAGGGTCATGGCGATCATGCCGGTGCCGGAAATATAAAGCGATAGGCGGCTGAGCCCGCCCAGAATTGGCTTGATGGCCAACATGAAGTTTCTCATGAACCTGTCCTCCACGATCCGGCGACGTTCCCCGGTGCCGGAAATGAAAAACCGGCCCTCTGATCAGAGGGCCGGCTTCTTTTTCGAACTTATTTGACGGCCTGGATCTGCTCCAGCAGAGCCTTTTGCTTCGCGTCCGTGACGAACTTGTCATAGACCGGCTTCATGGCTGCCGAGAACTCGTCTTTGTTGACCTTGATAATGTTGGCGCCAGCAGCACGAACCTTGGCTTCCGAGGACTTTTCGCGGGCAGTCCAGAGCTCACGCATCTTGACGACCGAGTCCTTGGCTGCCTGGCGGAAGATCTTCTGGTCTTCCGGCGTCAGCTTGTCCCAGGAGATCTTCGACATGACCAGGATTTCCGGGTTCAGCGAATGTTCGGTCAGCGTATAGTTCTTGGCGATCTCGTAGTGGCGGGCGGACTCATAGGAAGGCCAATTGTTTTCTGCGCCGTCGACCACACCGGTTTCGAGCGAGGAATAGACTTCGCCCATCGGCATCGGGGTCGGGTTGGCGCCGAAGGCCTGCATCATGGCGATCCAGAGATCGGACTGCTGGACGCGGATCTTCATGCCCTTCAGGTCGGCAAGCTTGGTGATCGGCTTCTTGGTCGTGTAGAAGGAGCGCGCGCCGGAATCGTAGTAAGCAAGACCGATCAGGCCATGTGGTTCGAAGGCTTTCAGGATTTCGTCGCCGATCGGGCCGTCGACGACCTTGTGCATGTGCTCGGTCGAACGGAACAGGAAGGGCAGGCCAAGAACGGTGGTTTGCGGCACGAGGTTGTTGAACGGCGCTGCATTGACGCGGTTCAAATCGATGACGCCGAAACGGGTCTGTTCGATCGTGTCCTTTTCACCACCCAACACCGAGTTGTTCATCACCTGGATCTTGATGCGGCCGTTGGTGCGCTGGGAGATTAGTTCGCCCATATATTTGACGGCATCGACGGTCGGATAGCCATCCGGATGGATATCGGCGGAACGCAGGGTAACCTGCGCATTGGCGGCGGTCGCGCTGAGCGCGAGACCGAATGCGAGGCCGAGCAGTTTCGTGAGTTTCATGTTGTCCTCCTCCGTTGATCGCCGGAGCCTCCGTGCCCCGGTCGTTTAATTATCAGTCTCCTAGGGCTTGCCTTGCCGCTTATTGGGCCGACAGGCCGTAAAGCTCTTCAGGGTTTTTCACGAGCGCGAGTTGGCGTGCCGCATCGTTCGGGAACCAGCCGAGCACGGTGTCGGTCAGCGCCACGTCATCCGGATAATCGGCCTGTTCGCGGGCGAGATTGTGCGGCCAGTTGGTGCCCCAGACGATGCGTTCCGGTGCATATCTGGCGATCTCGCGGGCGATGGCTGCGACATCGGCATAGTCCGGGCCGCCGGCCTTGGAAGATTCATAGACGCCGGCAAACTTGAACCAGCATTTTCCACCGTCGATCAGCCGCTTGACAGCTGCGATCTGCGGGCTGTCCGGTGTCACGCCTGAAAAGAACTTGCCATGGTGATCGAAGACCCAGCGGGACTTCAGGTTCCTCAGGCGCTCTTCGTGGTCGAGGATGTTGCTGCCGTCGAACTGGACGGCGACCATCCAGTTGCGGGACGCCGCTTTGGCGTCGACGGCTTCGAGTTCCGACAGGTTCACCGCCCCGCCCGGCAGATCCATGATGCGGGCGCCGACATTGCCGGCTGCTGCGAGGCTATCGAGTTCGGCTTCCGATGTGGTGCTATCGATGACGCAGACGCCGCGTGCGATCGAGCCGAACTCCGCAAGGCAGGCGTTGAGATTGGAATTGTCGCGCTGCTGGGCATTGCCCTGGGTGACGATGACCCGATCGATGCCGATCCAGCGCATGAACTGGAGATACTGGGCCGGTGTCGGCAGGTCTCCGGCAGGAAGGCCCGGACCGCCGGGCAGAGAGGGAAAGCCCGGCAGATAAGCATGCATCTGAGTGTCGATCGCGCCCTTGGGCAGTCTGGTCTTGGGCGGCGTGCCGGAAAGGGTGCGGACGAGCATCAGATGTCTCCCATGCGGAATTCTTTGAGCGCATCGCGGTTGATCTCGATCCCAAGGCCGGGGCCGTTCGGGATCTGCACCACGCCGCGCTCGTGTTCGATCGGGGTTTTGATCACCGCCTGACGGAACGGGTTATGGGTACGGTCGAATTCGAGGATCGGTTCGATCGGGTTGACACGAACCGGGCTCGGGATCATCGCCGCCATGAACTGCAATGCGGCGGCGATATGGACAGCGGTGCCCCAGACATGCGGCACGACGCGGATGCCGTGAAGGGCTGCCAGATCGGCGACGCGCTTGGCTTCGGTAAAGCCGCCAACGCCGGCAAGGTCCGGCTGCAGGATATCGACGGCACGGGTTTCCACGGGCTCGCGCATGCCCCAGCGGCTGTGCCAGGTCTCGCCGCCGGCAACCGGGATCGGCTGGCGGGCGCGGACTTCGCGGTAGGCGGCAAGTTGTTCCGGCACCACGGGTTCCTCGAACCAGTCGAGATTGAGTTCAGCAGCCGCCTGGCCGAATTTGATCGCCTCGATGGCGTCGTAACCGTGGTTGGCGTCGACCATCAGGCGCATGTCAGGATCGACGGCGTCGCGCACGGCACGGATGACGCGCAGATCCTCCTCGACGCCGAAGCCGATCTTGATCTTGCTGGCGTGAAAACCCTGTTGCCAATAGCCGGCGACGTCGGTGGCATTGTCTTCCACGCGGTCGACGCCGTCGCGCTTGAAGCTGCCGGTCGCGTAGGCCCTGACGCTCTCGCGGAAACGTCCACCGAGCAGGATCGAGATCGGCACGCCGAAATGTTTGCCCTTGATATCCCAGAGCGCGATGTCGATGCCGGACAGTGCCGTGACGGCAAGGCCGCGCTGACCCTGATCGCGCAGCGCATTATAGAGCCGCGCCCAGATCTTTTCGGTTTCGAGCGGATTTTCGCCGATCAGCCAGTTCGCATAGGTCGCGACCACGGCCGCATTCGGCCGGGCCGGGCCGAGGCATTCGCCCCAGCCGATCGTGCCGTCATCGCACTCGATCTCGACGAGCACATGGGCGCGGCGATCGAAGCGCATCGAGGCGCTTTCGAAGGCGACGTCGAGCCTGTGTTCGAGGAGGTGGGTGCGAACCGAAGCGATCTTCATGGGCTTACCGCTTCCAGGGGCCGATGAGCTTCAGGAGCATCTCTTCTTCTTCCGCCGTCAGGTCGTCGAGCGGCGGACGCACCTTGCCGGCATCGAAACCCTGCAGGCGCACGCCGGCCTTGATAGCCGAGACGGCATAACCCTTGCGGCGGTTGCGGATCGCCATGAAGGGATAGAAGAAGTCCTTGAGGATCTCCTCGCAGCGGGCACGATTGCCGGCGCGCAGCGATTTGTAGAAGTCGACGGCGAGGCCCGGCACGAAATTGAAGACAGCCGAGGAATAGGTGGTGAAGCCGGCGCCGAGATAGGCTTCGGCGAAGAGCTCGGCAGTCGGCATGCCGCCGAGATACATCAACCGGTCGCCCATGGTGGCGGTGATCTGCCGGACAAGTCCGATATCGCCGCTGCCGTCCTTGAAGCCGATCAGGTTCGGGCATTCGTCGCAGAGGCGCTTCAGCGTGTCCACCGACAGGATCGAGTTGTCGCGATTGTAAACCATGACGCCGATGCCAACCGACTGGCAGATGCGCTTCACATGCTGGTAGAGGCCTTCCTGCGGTGCATCGATCATGTAATGCGGCAGCAGCAGGATGCCGTCGGCGCCGGCCTTTTCGACCGCGCGGGCCATCTCGACGCCCACATGCGTGCCGAAACCGCAGCCGGAGACGATTGCGGTCTTGCCGGCGGCCTCCTTGGCGGCGGAAACGATTGTGGGGACCTCATTGGGAGACAGCGAGAAGAATTCGCCCGTGCCGCCGGCGGCAAACAGGACCGGTGCATCATAGCCCGACAGCCATTCGACATGGCGGCGATAGCTTTCCGGCTGGAACTGGCCTTCCTTGTCGAAATGGGTGACGGGAAAGGACAGCAGGCCGGCACCAAGTGCGACCTTGATTTCTTCAGGCGTCATCATGCGGATTTCCTTTGTAAGCGTCTCCTCCAGACAAAAATTGTCGTACAGGTTGCGTCGACTTGTGTCAACAAGTCATCTTACAGCTTCCCGAAGCTCCCGGAGGAGGGTGCGATAACGCAGCTGCGCACCCCGCAGATGCCGGCGCATGGCGTCGCGGGCACGGTCTTCGTCGCCGTCGGAAATCGCCACGACAATGGCATTATGCTCCTCGTCGAGCAGCTTGATATAGGCTGCCTGGTCGGCCTCCGAATCGTCCGGGCGTAATGCTGCGCGCGGGATCAGGCTGCGGCCGATCATCGTCAGGAATTCGCGGAAGCGGGGATTGTTGGTAGCTTCGGCAATGGCAAGATGCAGCGCGAAATCCGCCTCGCTGGTCGGTTTTGCGGCCTCGAGACAGGCGCGGACCGCATAATGGCGATCGAGAATGACCTCTTCCTGTGCAGGGGAGCGGCGAAGGGCCGCAAGCCCTGCAGCCTCGACTTCCACCGCGGTTCTGAGCTCCAGGAGCTCGATCATCGAGGATACGCGGGCGAGATCGATATTCGAGAGGGAGAGCATGACCGGCTGCACGTTGCGCGAAGGCTCCAGCACGAAGACGCCGGCGCCCTGGCGGGCTTCCACAAGGCGGTCGGCGCGCAGCGATGCGATGGCCTCGCGGAC
>NZ_JALBGW010000040.1:0-34168 GCF_023006485.1 Neorhizobium sp. BETTINA12A | reverse complement strand
AGCCGGATGGCAGCCGCGCCGGCGTCGGCGGCGAGCCGGGAATGGCGCGCAGCTGGCTGCCGGTATCGCTGTCGATGCGCGGCACGGAATGCAACAGTGCCGCTGTATAAGGGTGCCGCGGTGCGGAGAAGACATCGGCTACTCTGCCGCGTTCCATGACCCGGCCGCCATACATGACGACGAGATCGTCGCAGAGTTCGGCCACCACGCCCATGTCGTGGGTGATCATGATGATCGACAGGCCGAGCTCGTCCTTTAGGTCGCAGAGAAGCCGCAGGATCTGCGCCTGGATCGTCACATCGAGCGCGGTGGTCGGTTCGTCGGCGATCAGCAGCAAAGGTTTGTTGGCAAGCGCGATGGCGATCACCACGCGCTGGCGCATGCCGCCGGAAAACTGGTGCGGGTACTGGTCGACATTGTGCTCCACATCCGGAATACCGACCTGCCGCAGCAGCTCGAGGGCCCGTTCGCGCGCCGCCGCCCGGCCTGCGCCATGGACCACAAGCGCCTCGGCGATCTGTTCACCGACGGTCATCACCGGGTTCAGGGCCGCCTGCGGGTCCTGGAAGACCATGGCGATATCCTTGCCGCGAATCTTGCGCATCTCGGTTTCCGGCAGGCCGACGAGATCGCGGCCGTTGAACATCACCTTGCCGGTATCGATCCGGCCGGGATGGCGCAGCATGCCGAGGACCGAGCGTACGGTGACCGACTTGCCGGAACCGGATTCGCCAACGATGCCGAGCACGCGGCGCGGTTTCACCTCGAAGGAGACGTTGTCGATGATGCGGATATTCGTATGCCGGCCGGCGAAGGAGGCGGACAGGCCCTCGACATTCAACAGCGGCGCAACGGACTGGACTGAAATGTCGGTCATTTGCGGTTCACCGTATCGTTCAAGGCGTCGGCCAGCATGCTGAAGGCAAGCGCGACGAGGATGAGGATGACGGTCGGACCGAGCACATAAGTCGGCGCACGGCTGACATAACGCATGCCGTTGTTGAGCAGCGTTCCGAGTGACGGTTCCGGCGGCTGCAATCCAAGCCCGACGATGCTGAGCGCCGCCTCGATGAAGATCGCCGAAACGACAAAGACGGCGCCTTGTACGATGATCGGGTCGATGGCGTTCGGCAAGATGTGGCGGACCATGATCTGCCATTTACCGACGCCCAGCGTGCGAGCCGCGATGACGTATTCCCGCTGTTGCTGGGCGAGCAGCGTGGCGCGGGCAAGGCGTCCGAAGCTTGGCAGACCGGAAATGACGATCGCCACCAACAGCGCCGTCCAACCGGCGCCGAGCACCAGCACGACGCAGATGCCGAGGATGAGCCCCGGGAAGCCCACGATGATATCGAGGCAACGCTGCACGAAATTGCCGAGTCTTGGCGAAACTGCCCCGATCAACCCAAGCAGCGTGCCTGCCACCATGCTGACAGGCACCGCACAATAAACAAGCGTCAGGTCCGACCTTAGCCCGTAGATGCTGCGCACAAAAAGATCGCGGCCGAGTTCGTCGGTGCCGAAGAAATGCACGAGCGACGGTGCCCGCAACGATTCCCGGGACTGGATGTCGTAGCCGAGAGGAAAGATAAACGGAGCCAGAAAGGCAAGCGCCGAGATGAGAATGATCACCGTCAGCGCCACAATGCCGCGCGTCGTGGTGAACGCCTGCATGTAGCCGGCGATCGACGGATTGAACCAATGGCGATGGATCAATTTCGATTGCGGTGCGGCCATGGTCAACTCTCCAGCCGGATGCGCGGATCGAGCGCCGCGATAGTGATTTCGGACAAAAGCTGTATCAGCACTGCAACCAGAACCGCCCCGAGGATCAGCGCCTGCAGCACCAGATAGTCACGGTTTTGGACGCTGGAGACCGCAAGCTGGCCAAGCCCGTTCCGGGCAAAGATTGCCTCGATGACGATCGCGCCGCCCAGGAGCTCGCCGGCCCGAAGCCCGATTGCGACGATCGCCGGGCCGAGGCTGTTGCGCAAAAGATGGCGGCGCATTAGCCGGCCCGGCGGCACACCCTTTGCCTTGGCAAGATCGATGAAGTCTTCACCGCGCACCGAATTGATCGCTGTGGTCAAAAGCCTGGCGACAACCGCCGCCTGCGGCAACGCGAGTGCGAAGGCCGGCAGGATGAGGAATTGCAGCCCCTTCAACGGGTCGCGCAGCAGGCCGATCTCGCCGCTGACGGGCAGGATCGGAAAGGCGATGCCGAGCAGCAGGATCAGCAGCAGACCGGTGAGGAAAGGCGGCGTCGCCAGACAGATGGTGTTGAGAATGTCGAGCCCTGCCCTGGCGGACTGATGGCGCAACGTTGCCGACAGGATGCCGAGCGTGAAGCCGATGATGATCATCAGCATCAGCGCCAGCGCCGCAAGCTCGACCGTGCTTTCCAGCCTGCTCATGATCAGCGCCGAGACCGGGCGGCGCATGGCAAATGAGCGTCCGAGATCGCCATGCAGGAGGTTCCACATCCAATGGAAATACTGCTCGTGGAGCGGCCCGTTGAGGCCGATCTGTTCGCGCACCGCGGCGAACTGTTCGGGGCTTGCATCCGATCCCGCCAGTGCCACGGCGGGATCGCCGGGCGCCATCCGTGGCAGAATAAAGGCGATGAGAGAACTCGCAATCGCCACCACCACCACCGACGGGAGTTTCTTGAGGAGGAAGGTCAGCATCTCACTCGGCCAGATAAGCTTCGCCGTAGAGCATCTGCGAGCGGAGCGTCGCCTTCACGCCCTTTAGCGTGTCGGAGAGGATGGTCTGGCCCGGTGTCTGCAACAGCGACAGGCTGAAGGCCTCATCGAGCATGTAGTCGGAGAGCGCCTTGACTGCCTTGTCGGTTGCATCAGGCGAGTTGGCCGCCGTCACCGCGTTACGCAGCGTGACATACTGGTCGGACCAGAAGCCAGACGGGTTTCCCTGACGGAGCGAGGGAAGCGAGGAAAGCAGCGTCGCTGTGCTGAAACCGACCTGGCCGTGGATCAGCAGGAATGCGGGGCCGAGATCCCCGGCGACCTGCCGTTTGTCGAAATCCGCAACGTCGAGGACCACTGCTTCCGGCGCAAGCCCGATTTCCTTGAGATTGTTCTGAACGATCTCGAAAATGCTCCGATTCGCCGGGATGGAGGGCACGATGATTGGCACCTTGGCACCCGTGGCGCCAGCCTTTTCGATCAGCGCCTTGGCCTTCGTCGGATCATAGCTGTAGCGGTTCGCCTGCTCCTCACCATAACCCGGCGAGCCGACACCCCAGAAGAGATCGGTCGGAGTACCGATACCGCCAAATACCTGTTCGTTGATACGCTGGCGGTCGATCGCATAACCGAGTGCCTGGCGCACTTCCTTCTTATCGAACGGCGCCTTGGTAACATTGACGCCAAACGGATAGATAGCCCCGCCTGAATTCAGGAACTGGTATTGCGGGTTGCCCTCGAATTCGACGAGGTCGTTCTGCGAAAGTCCCGTCGCCATGACGGAACGGCCGCTGCGTAACGCCGAAACCGATGCGGTGCTATCGGTGATGATCGCGAATTCGATCGAGTCGAGATAAGGCAGGTTCCTGTCGCGGTAACCGGTATAGCGCTCCAGCATGATCGAGGCGCCCGGCGTCCATTTGGCGAACTTGAACGGGCCGGTGCCGATCACCTGGGAGCCGTCCTCGCGCTTGGTATAGGTTTCCTTGTCGATGACGTTAGCCTCTTCGAAGAGGTCAAAGATGTTGGCGAGCGGCTTCTTGAACTTGATCGTCAGCGTCGTCGGACTGGTGACATCGATGCTCTGGAACTCCTTGGCGATGAAGCCGACCTGGGCGGCGGTTTCCGGCAGGGCCATGGTCTCCAGCGTGAACTTCACGTCGTCGGCCGTCATCCTGCGGCCGGTATGGAAGGTCACGTCGTCGCGCAGCACGATTTCCATCGAGAGTCCGTCGGCGGCCGCTTTCCAGGACTTGGCGAGCAGGGGTTTGACTTCGAAGGTCTTGGGGTCGGTCTGGGTCAGCGTTTCGAAGACGTTCTTCACCCAAGGCGAATTGCCGGCACGCAGTGTCAGGATGTTGCGTGGCTGGGCATCCGCCGTCTGCGAGACAGTGATCGCGCCCCTGCGAACCGGCTTGCTATCTTGGGCTTTCGCCGGAACGGCGGCACAGAGACCAAAGGCCAGAACGGCCCAGAAAATCATCCCGCCGATGGGGCGGGCATGGCGAATTGCAGGCAAAATCCTGTTGGTCATCAATCTTCCTCCCGAGTGCAACCGAACAGGCGCGACGCGCCTGCCTCCTCCGGTCATCAAGCGCCCAATTATACCGAGCGCTCGCTAGATTTAGCGTCGCTGGGTTTTCTCCGTTTGTCAAGCTCGCCATGTGCCGGCGGATTTCGTAGTGACCAACAGTTGGCAGCTGGCCTGTCCGCCAGACGAGTAGCTCCCGGCTGTCTAATCGCAGGATTGATACGGCTGGCCTTCAACCAAGAGCGATGGGCATCCCCGAAAGAAAGCTAGACACTGCTACTTTAGGTGACCTAGCGGGGGTTTCGCTGGTGAACTACGTTCGGCGGCATGACAACTAAATCAAGAATTGCTGGTCGCCGAGCGGGGATTGGCGCTGGTGGGATAGTCCTGCTAGGCGCCGTCGTGGCCGGCTCTTATTTCGTGTCTATCGAGCGAAGCAGGCCGGGCAACTGCCGCCCGTTCCTGACGCAGCTATCGTGTCGCCTAACCGCTGAAGTTAGCGTAAAAGGCTAACGCCTGCGGCTTTATCCCGACGAACGTCGAGACAAGAACATCGCCGATTCCTCGTTTAGTGAGCGGTGGCTATAAAAGGGCGCACCTCAGGATCGGGTACTCGGGCCGCGACCGACCCGGCAATAGAGCCGGCGAATATTCCATTGTCCGCCGAACGCTCCCCAAATCGCGATACAGTCCGAAATTCGGACCGACAGGAGATTTTTCCCCAAGCTTCGCAATCGCGGTTGATCGAGACGACTGCATATCCGGGCAAGGCGGATACTTCCACACTGCGATAGTCTTTGACCTTTCGCAAAAGCCGGTGCCGGCTATAATCTCGCTCACGGCTGAAATTCTCGGCGCGAGGCAGGCCGTGTCGGCGACGAAAATTCCGAGAATGGAATTCCGGTTCCCATGCCCATACCTCACACGCCTACAGGTGGAATGACACCCTTAGTGAACAGGAAGCAGCCATAGAAGCGGGTTTCCCCAGTCGAGATCACGCAATAGGCCTTCTTGGCCAGATCGTAGAAATCAAAGCGCGCGATGCCGTACATGGGTGAAGGCCTGCCTTCCACTTGGTCGATCTCCGCCTGGACCTCGCTTTGCACCGTCGGAATTTCGCCCGGCGCGCCCATGACCTCCATACGCCCGGCAGAATTCTGGAGCGGCGTGTCGAGCGGCAGCACCGAGAGAATGGCACGGATCGCCTGCGGTGCCGGGAGATTGGCCATACTGAGCTGGCGGCCGACCACCGTCTGCCTGGCGACGCTGTCGCTCGGGAAGTTGGTGTCGGAGACGACCAGCGTGTCCCCGTGCCCCATGGAGCGGAGCGCGTGCAGCACGTCGGCGTTCAACGCCGGATGAATGTTCTTAAGCATGATGTCCTCCCTATCGGCATTTTATTTGACGGCGCCTGCAGTCAGCCTCTTGACGATATAGCGCTTCAGAAAGATGCCGACGAGGACCAGGGGCATGATCGCACTTGTTCGGGCTTTTTGGGCTGGACCGTTCAGGAGTTGTCCGTTCCGCCATCACCAGGCCTCCCTGTATATCGAGAGGGCGTCCGCCTCGCCGACCTCGCGGGGGTTGTTGACGAGAAGCCGGGTCTGTTTCATGGCGTCCCGCGCCATTCCGACCAGGTGCTCCTCTCCGATACCCACGTCGCGCAGCCGCGGCTGAAGGCCGAGCTTAAGCGACAACCCGGCGAGTCGCTCGATGAAAGCGGCGCATCGTCGCTGGTGTCCCTGTTCCGAACCGAGTTCCGGAAAGACGTCGGCTGCGATCTCCGCGTATATCGACGCAGCGTCCGGCGCGTTGAACCGCAGGACGTGCGGGAGCACGAGCGCGTTAGAAAGGCCGTGGGGAATGTGGAAGGTTCCGCCAATCGGATAGGCCAACGCATGAACCGCCGCGACAGGAGAGTTCGCGAAGGCCTGTCCAGCCAGCATCGAGCCGAGAAGCATTGCGCCGCGGGCGGCACGATCCTTTCCGTCAAAGACTGCCTTCTCGATATTCGAACCTAAAAGCTGCAGCGCCAGACGCGCAAGCATCTTTGAAAGAGGATTGTTGTTCGCGCTCTTCGACGCATAGGCTTCGATCGCATGAACCATGGCGTCGACGCCGGTGGCGGCCGTTATGTGAGCGGGAAGGCCTAAGGTCAGATCGGGATCGAGGATCGCGATGTCGGGCAGGATGATGGGCGACGACACGCCACGCTTCTCGTCGCCGCCGACCGTGATAATGGAAACCGGGGTGACCTCCGATCCTGTTCCAGCCGTGGTGGGAACAAGAACCAGTGGCAGCCGCGGCCCCTTCGCATTCCCCACGCCCCACGCCTCGTCGAGGGGCTCACCTGAACCGCAAAGCAATGCGACGACTTTGGCCACGTCAAGTGAAGAACCGCCGCCGAAGCCGATGACCCCGGAGACATTGTCAGCCTTGGCGGCGCCTGCCGCAGCCATCACGGTCGCGAGCGATGGGTCGGCTTCGACTCCATCGAACACAGTGGTCTCGATGCCGGAGGCAGTGAGAGACGCGAGAGCAGGTTCACAGAGGCCAAGCCGTCGCAATCCGGGGTCTGTCACGAAGAGAATACGGCGGCCGAGCTTCTGCTTTACGAGATCGCCGATCGCAGTTGCAGCGCCAGGTCGAAAGACGATCTGTGCAGTCGTACTGAAGACAAACGGATTCATGCATTTTTCCTTTGCCGATTTGCGCCTACGCCACCGGATGCCGTCGCCACGTTTGTCCTGCAGGATTTTCCCGCAACCCGCACGGCGCTGATCGTGACCCCATCCGATCTGCATTTCATCTCAGTAGATCAAAGCTTTACAGAAGCGAACCATGAGCGCGCAAGCACACATCGGCCTCCGTCCGAAAGGATCCCGGTCTCCTCGCTTCGAAATAGATTAATTGTGCAGCGAACCGGCCGCAGAGAGCCTGTTTGGTGTTCATGATCCCCAGAGGGATCAGCCCATCGGCATTGGGCGACGCTACTTCGACAATGGTGTCGTCATGATTAGCCATATCGCCATGCACGCCTACATCACCGCCTTTACCGAAAGTATCACGAGCACTACGGGGTCAACTGCTGAGATGCGGAAAGTCATCGACGGCTGGATGGTGCGCGCGGCAAAACAGCCATCTGAAGACGGGGATTGTCACATCAGCCACACGATGTCGCTGTCCCCTTATCGGCGCGGATGGCAGCCTAAAAGGCCCGCTGCGCTGAGGATCGGGCCGAGCCTCTCGGCAAAATCCGCAGCATGCCTCTCTGATCTAAAAGGTATCTATCGTCAGACATTCAGGCGGATAAAGTTCCGGGAGTTCCTGACCTCGAGTAGCGCGGCGACGAACTCTCGGACGAGTCTTGCTTTCTGCATGTCCGGCCGAAACAGAAGATAACTCTTGAAGTAGACCGCCGGCTCGAAGGGCCGGAGTACGAGGCCACGCTGAGCGAAGCCGTCCACCGCCAGCGGGTTGACTATGCCGACGCCGACTCCCTCGAGGGCAAGCGTGCAGGCGGTGATGGCAAAGGGCGTTTCAATAGCAAGATTGGGCTTGGAACCTACCTCCTCGCAGAGCCTGTCGAATTGGAGTCTCGCTCGGTCTTCAGGCGACAGGGCGACATAATCAACTCCATGAAAATCCGCAGGATGGATCACCTTCTTCTCCGCGAGAGGATGTCCTGGTGGAATCGCACAGAGTGCCGGGAAGCTTCCAAACACCTGATGCTCGACACCCGACAGATCGACCTCGTCAGCGGCGAGCCCCAGGTCGAATTCCCCGTCCACGACGTGGTTTCGGACAGACGCTGAACTCATGATGCTGAGGGTAACAATCGCGGAGGGAAATGCGTCCCTGAACTTGCGAACAACTCGCGGTACAATGGTCGAGCCGGCCGCAGCGAGGCTGGCGACGCGGATGTGTCCGGAGCCAAAGTCCCGAATACGCGCCGCCGTAGATCGAAGCCGGTCGAGACCTCGGAAGCTCGCTTCCACATCTCGATAAAAGATCTCGGCTTCAGGGGTCGGAATCAGCCGCCCCTTCACGCGGTCAAACAGCGGAAACCCAACCGCTGTCTCGAGTTCGCCGATCAACCGACTGACGGCAGGCTGGGTAACTCCCATCAGTTCTGCTGCTCGCGACGCCGTGCCCGACATGATGACCGCCCTGAAGGCTTCGATCTGCCTGAAGTTCACCCTGCCATCCTATAAGGTTTGCGTATGGACCTAGACGCTGCGGTCAATTGTCCTTCTACCATTGCCGTGCCAGATTTTCCTCGGAAATCGAACGAGGACATACAATGCGTGACCGGACGCTCTGCGTAAAACGACCTGAAGTCTCCCATGAAGGTTTTGTCAGCCTGGCCACCCCGACCTACAGGGCATCCACCATCGTCTTCGACAGCGCCGAGGCCTATGCCGACCGCTCGAAACGCGGTCCCGACGGCTATACCTATGGCCTTCATGGGACACCGACCTCCCGTACGCTCGAAGCGTCGATCACAGCACTTGAGCAGGGGCTGCGGACAGTTCTCGTACCTTCCGGTCAAGCTGCCATCACGGTCGTCTTCCTCTCGGTGCTGATGCCCGGCGACACCGTACTAATTCCAGACAGCGCCTATCCGCCCGTCGCAGGTTTCTGCGAGAACTATCTGAAGCCGCGCGGCATCTCTTACCGGGTCTACGATCCGATGATCGGTGGAAAGATCGCCGACATCATCGACGACAGCGTTAAGCTCATCTGGACCGAGTCGCCGGGCTCGACGACCATGGAGGTTCAGGACATCCCAGCCATCGTCGAGGTGGCGAAGGCTCGAAGGGTGCTGACTGGCTGCGACAACACCTGGGCCACGCCCCTCTATTTCAAACCTCTCGCCCATGACATGGATTTCTCCTCTATGGCGCTGACGAAATATGTAGGTGGCCATTCCGACCTTTTGATGGGTTCGATCGCCGTCAAGGACATAGCGCTCCACAAGAAGCTGAAGGACACCATGCGCATGATCGGCATGGGCGTCTCGCCTGACGACTGCGCCCTCGCGCTACGAGGAATGGAAACCATGGGGGTCCGTCTCGCTCATTCCGGCCGGGTAGCACGCGATTTCGCTGAGAGAATGCAAAGCCGGCTGCCTCAGGGCCTGGTGTTGCACCCGGCACTGTCTGGGGCGGCGGGACACGAGTTTTTCAGGCGGGATTTTGGCGGTTCAAGCGGAGTGTTCAGCGTCGTTATCCCTCCTCATGCCGAGGGTGCCTTGTCTGACCTTCTGACGGCCGCCAAAACGTTCTCGATCGGGGCCTCGTGGGGCGGCACTCACAGTCTTCTCGCACCGATGACAATCACTCGAGCGGCAGATCCCACGGCTCACGCCGGCACGATCCTGCGGATCAATGTCGGGCTTGAGGACGAGAACGACCTCTGGATGGACCTCGAACCTATTGTTGAGGTGATTTCTGCCCCCCGCCGACGGGAAAGACTGCCTGAACAGCATCACCAACTCGATCAATAACAAAGGGAACAAGAACATGATCAACTGGAAGATTAGTATTGCAGTGCTTGCGATCGCACTCTCCGCAACGACGGCCCTTGCGGGACCAACGCTCGACAAGGTGAAGGCACGCGGGCATGTTGTCTGCGGCGCAAGCCAGGGCACCGTCGGCTTCGGAGCGCCAGACGACAAGGGCTACTGGCGCGGCCTCGACGTGGAAACCTGCCGGGCTGTGGCCATCGCCATCTTCGGGGACAAGGACAAGGTGGAGTTCGTGCCGCTCAGCGGACAGCAGCGGATTCCGGCGCTACAGACGGGCGAAATCGACGTTCTTCCGCGGACGCTTACATGGACACTGCAGCGCGACGCCAACGGCGTCAACTTCACGACGCCGAACTACTACGAGTTCACCGGCTTCATGGTGGCGAAGTCGTCAGGCGTCACGAAGGTCGAGGAAATGACAGGCGCGTCTGTCTGCGTCCAGACCGGCTCGACGACGGAGGTCGTGGTCAACGACGTCTCATCCAAGCTGAAGCTTGAGCTGAAGCCGGTCGTCTTCGACAACGTCGCGGCCACCCGCCAAGCCTTCTTCTCAGGTCGCTGCGACGCACTGATCACTGATGCTTCGGCACTCGCCTCGGTCCGTGCTACACAATCGAAGAATCCGGACGACTATATGATCTTTCCGGCCACGAAATACATGGATGCCCTTACTCCCGCAGTCCGGCACGGCGACGACAACTGGTTCGACATCGTAAATTGGTCGATCCAAGCGCTTCTCAATGCGGAGCTTTATGGGATCACTCAGGCCAACGTCGACGAGATGCTGGAATCGGACGATCCCCGCACTAAGCGCTTCCTCGGCGTCGAGCCAGGCAATGGCAAGGCGCTCGGTCTGGACGACAAGTTTGCCTATAACATCGTCAAGCAGCTTGGAAACTACGGCGAGATGTTCGACCGCAACGTCGGCAAACAAAGCCCGTTGAAACTCGACCGTGGCCCAAACAGGCTCTTCACTGACGGGGGCCTGATGTTCCCAATGGCCTTCCAATAGGCAGGAGCTCGAGATGCTGACGGTTTTGCTTGATAACAGACGCTTCAGGAGTTGGGCGGGACAGATCGTCCTGCTCGGCGGCTTCACGGCCCTTGTCCTGTGGCTAGTGACCAACACGATCGAGAACCTGCAAGCACGCGGCATCAAGGTCGGCTTCGACTTTCTAGGTCGTCAGGCGAACTTCCCGATCTCGGAAAGCGTGTTTCCGTACAATCCCTCCGACAGCTTTCTCTGGGCATATGTGACGGGGCTTGGAAACACGATCGTCATCTCGCTCATCGCCATCTTCTTTTCCACTCTTCTGGGTCTCATTGTCGGATTGGCGAGACGCTCCCAGCATCCGCTGACGGCCTACCTGTCGGGAGTGTTTGTCACGACCGCCAGAAACATGCCACTCATCGTGCATCTGCTGTTCTGGTACGCCCTTGCAACCACCATGCTCCCGGCTCCCCGGCAGGCATTCAACCCGCTGCCCGGCGTCTACCTCTCGCTGCGTGGCTTGTATCTTCCGTCGGTGCACTTATCAGGATCCAGCGTGGCGATGCTGCTCGCCCTCGCTGTCGTCATCCTGTTGGCGTACGTGCTGAGGAAATACCTGCACGAGGTGCTCATACGGCTTGGGTATCGCCTTTCGGTCGCACCCTTATTCGCCGTGCTTCTGATCGCGGGAGTCTTCATCGCTGTGAAAACTAGTGGCGACGTCAGCGTTCCCGAGATGAAAGGCTTCAACTTCACCGGCGGCTTCCGCTTGAGCCCTGAGTTCGCGGCCCTGATGATCGGGCTCGTCATCTACACGTCCGCCTTCATCGGCGAGATCATCAGAGGCGGCATAGACGCCGTTTCGGTCGGGCAATGGGAGGCGGGACGCGCGGTAGGTCTCTCCGAGCGGCATGTGCTGACCAAGGTCATTATCCCGCAGGCGCTGCGCATCATCATTCCGCCGATGACCTCCCAATACCTCTCGACGATCAAGAACACGACCTTGGCTCTGGCCGTCGGTTATCCGGAGCTCGGGCTCGTCGTGGGTACGGTCATCAACCAGACTGGGCAGGCGCTGGAGAGCATCGCGATCCTTCTGGCTGTCTTCCTGACACTGAGTATCGCCGTCTCCCTGTTCATGAACTGGTATAATGCGCTCGTGGCG
The DNA here is from genome assembly GCF_023006485.1 of Neorhizobium sp. BETTINA12A. Taxonomy (NCBI): domain Bacteria; kingdom Pseudomonadati; phylum Pseudomonadota; class Alphaproteobacteria; order Hyphomicrobiales; family Rhizobiaceae; genus Neorhizobium; species Neorhizobium sp. BETTINA12A. The sequence continues at coordinate 22,246 of NZ_JALBGW010000040.1, read as the reverse complement.
CTTGTGGAGGCCCGATGACCATCGCCGAGACAAATCCGTTTGAAATCACCTCACCGAAGTATTCGCCGCCGCCGAAGAGCAACCGACGGTCCTTGATAGCGCTCTTGTTCGGCGACCTGACTGCAAGCTGCCTCACCGTCCTCACAGGCTTCCTGCTCGTGTCGCTCATTCCCGCCATCAACTGGGCTGTCATAAACGCCACGTGGGTTACCGCTGATCCTCCTGCGTGCCGCGAAGGCGGAGCCTGCTGGGCTTTCATTGCGGCAAAGTTCCGGTTCATTATCTTCGGGACGTATCCGCCCGACGAGCAGTGGCGTCCCATGCTAGTGATGGCGCTCATACTCGTGATGGTTCTGGGATCGCTTTCGCCGCGGCTATGGGGCGCGAAGCTTGTCTACGTCTGGGCGACAGCGATCGCTGCCATGCTAGTCCTGATGTGGGGCGGCATGTTCGGTTTGAGCAACGTGCCGAGCTCCGCATGGGGCGGACTTCCCGTTACACTTTTGTTGGCGCTTCTCTCCCTCGGTCTGGGATTTCCTTTTGCCATAGCCCTGGCGCTCGGCAGACGCTCAACACTGCCGGTCCCCCGCCTTCTTTCGTTACTGACGATCGAGCTAGTCAGAGGGCTCCCTCTAGTCGGGCTACTGTTCGTCGCCTCTATACTGTTGCCGCTGCTGCTGCCGGCCGGATGGTCGATTGACAAGCTTGGTCGGACGCTTGCCGCCCTCACCGTCTTCGCTGCTGCCTACCTGGCGGAAGTCATACGCGGCGGTCTCCAGGGGGTCCCACCCGGACAGGCAGAGGCCGCTAGGGCGCTCGGTATCTCGTCGTGGAAAATCGCCTGGCACATCGTCCTGCCGCAGGCATTGCAGAAGGTAATCCCGCCGCTCACGAATACTGCGATTGTCATGGTGAAGAACACCAGTCTTGTTCTGATCGTAGGTGTCTTCGACATGCTGAGCGCAGGAAGGGTCGCGGCCACCGATCCGCAGTGGCCTGCTCCCTACGTTGAAAGCTACATCTTCGTGGCGGGCGTCTACTTCCTCATCTGCTTCGGCATCTCGAACTATTCCCGCTGGCTGGAGGGCCGGGTTCAATCAAGGAGCTATCGATGACCGCAGACGCTGGAATAGCGATCCAGATATCGGCACTGGACAAGTGGTACGGGACCTTCCAGGTGCTGAAGAACATCCGACTCGACGTTGCAGCGCGGGAGCGCATCGTCGTGTGCGGTCCTTCCGGTTCAGGCAAATCGACGCTGATCCGCTGTATCAATTTGCTGGAGGAGCATCAGAGTGGACACATCGCCGTAAATGGCATTCCGCTCGACCACAGCGTCAAGAACATCGACGCCATCCGCCGCGACGTGGGAATGGTCTTCCAGCACTTCAACTTATTCCCGCACCTGACGGTGAAGGAGAACTGCGCCCTTCCGCAGATCCTGTCGCGCGGAACACCTCGAAAGGAGGCGGAGGAGCGCGCAATGAGCGTCCTTGCCAAGGTGCGAATACCCGAACAAGCCGCGAAATTTCCTGGTCAGCTGTCGGGAGGACAGCAGCAGCGCGTCGCAATCGCTCGGGCTCTGTGTATGACGCCTAAGATCATGCTCTTCGATGAGCCTACCTCCGCCCTCGATCCGGAAATGGTCAAGGAGGTGCTCGACACCATGGTGGCCCTGGCCGACGACGGCATGACCATGATCGTCGTCACTCACGAAATGGGATTTGCCAGGAAGGTGGCGGATCGGATCGTGTTTATGGACGGCGGCGAGATCGTCGAGATCGGTAAGCCAGATGTCTTCTTCGATGCGCCCGCACAGGTGCGAACGCAGAACTTCCTGCGCAACATCATGCCATAAGACGTGTTGATTTGCGCTGAGAGCTGGCCCGAGTTCGGGCATCCTTTAATTCAGCGTCTCCGAGAGCTATAACGGTCCTCAAAGCCGCGGCAAGTGAAGTGACGCCTCGCGCTTCGGGAAACTTGTTCAGGCGCGCCGGCAGCGACAGCGCGCCATAAAATGGCTATGAGTGTCTTCGTGCGTTGAGCGTGAGCGGCGAGGAACCCTGTGGAGACGCAATGCGGGTCAGAGGGCCAAGCGATATCACCTGGGCGGTTTTTTGGCGTCCAATGAGGCGAATTGGAGCCCGTGAATCGCTGGCGCTCCGTCCTCAATCTTGACTCACCTTAGCAAACGCTGTTCCGCCCACCTCATCCATTGGCCGTATGCATCATGCGTGCACGTGTCTCGGTGACCGACTTCCAGGGTCAACGCTTCCGCATCGTACTCATCTTCATAGAGTTCTGGGGCCGCCTGATCGGTCGAGTGGAATACGTGAAGCCGGTAGCTATGCGAACCTTCTAACACCGTGTAGCGCCCAATTCGCATGATAAGCAGACAGGTGTCCTTCCGAGTGCGCGCAACCTGTTTGCTTGTCATTGTATAAACGGGGTCGCCGGTTTTCTGAAACATGGCTTCGGCGTCTGCTCGAGCGGATGGGGAAAGGGCTACCCACGCCTCGTCAATAAGCCCCTTGTCGTAGAGGCCTTTCCAAAAACTATGACGCGGCGGCCACATGTGATTGAGGGTGGACTGGGTGATGATTGAGAGCAACGCATCCATGCTTTGCCCCGCGAGCCAACGGATGACCACCCTACGGTGGGGCAGTGAAACCAGAGGCCAGAATTCGGCCCGTTGGTTTCGGGGATCGCCATAGGTCTGAACCAAGCTGTCGAGAAGTGTCGTTTGCACATCACTGTCTGGCTTCACCTTCAGCCACGGCTGCAGTAGCTTTTCGACACATTTGGCAGCGGGCTCACCTTCAAGAGGGGGGCGGCCAACTGGAAGCATCCAAGCTGATATATTCTGGACTTGTTCGACGGTCTTCGGCTCGGGCAGCGCGTCCAGCCACGCGATATGCGAAAGCCGCATCAGTTCCCCCGAATGTGGCGCAGCAATGCCGTGCGATAGAAGCCATTGGAACGCGTCTTTCTCCGCAACCATCCTCATGGCGATCAATTCGGGCGCTGTCGCCGGATTCAGCAGGTCCGGTAGCGCACGGAAGCATCTTACCCAGTTCGGAGGCAAAGAACGGGCCTGATCCTGCACCACCTTGGCGATCCACGCGGTCTCGGCCGCACCGCGCTCCCAAAATTCCAAATAGACTTCGCAGAGCGCTTGGAGAAATACTGGATTCGTCGTGACATCCAGTTCACCGCGAAGAAAGTCGCGGACACAGTTCGAGATTTTGACTTGGCGCGAAAACGCAGCCTTGATTGCCAAGGCAACGTCGCCGATTTTGATATCGTCGAAATTCCACCGCTCCACGCCGCTCTCCAGACGGGAAATAACCTCATCCAGCGACAGCGTGGGAGTTTTCTCATAGCCAGGAAAAGCAACGCTGACGGCGAATGCCGCGGAATCGAATTTCTCGGTATTCCATATATCTCGGGTTTTTACTCTCTGCCGGGACCGGAGGGCATCCAGAAGTGACATCTCATTGGCTCCCGGCTAGCGCTCTTTTGATGCCTTCGATGTCCGCCTCCCTTGATGGGACAACCATGATGAAGCGCAGGTCAATCCGCCGATTGGCGTCCTGGCCTGACTTTGTCTGGTTGTCCTGCATCGGCCTGCCCTTCCCAAAGCCGGCGACGGACAAAACCGGCTGAGAGTTTCGATTGAGAAATTGAACGAGATCGGGCTTCTGCTGGGTCATTAGAGCGTAGATTGAAGCTGCCCGTTTGGCGCTCAGATCCATATTCAATGTGTCAGTGCCCACATTGTCGGTATGGCCCTCAACCTGCAGGGCGTCGATGAGCGCGTAAGCGGGGTTGCATTCCACTCGGAAATTCCTTCGCGGTCCCACGGCGTAACAGGAAAGCGTGGCGTCCAGGATTCCGGCAATCTGGCGCATCCGGCTCTCGCCAGCAGAAGTCGCCGTCGCACTTCCTGAGTCAAATAGCCCATCCCCGCGAAACTGCAGAGCATCGAAATTCGCGCTGACCGTTACGTTGACGCCGGGAATCTGCTCGTTGATGCGGTCCTTCAGATTAGCCAAGAGGTTTCGTCGGGTCTCAGCGACGGCCGTATTGTAGGCTTCCATGGCGTTGGGTAGATCAGGCCGGTTCAGCAAGCGACGCAGTCGTTCCAGTTCGTCCTTCATTCCCTGGACATGTCCGACAACTGAAAGATCTGGCGCATCGACGATCTTCGCGACCGCCCTCACCTCATCCTCCAATTTATCCTTCTCTCGCTTGAGTTGATCGTATTCAGTTCTCGGCACAGTATCCTGGACACTGAATTGGCTCGCGAAAAATGCGAGAAGGATCATCAGGATGAAAAGGAAACTGATGGTCATGTCGGCCATCGAGACGAAGACCGACTCCTCTTCCTCCTCTGTCTTATGGGCGCGATTGGAGCCTCTCACGAAGTCGGCCTCTGGCTTTCAGGCTGAAATGCCTTCGCATTTTCGATGACCGCCTGCAGGGTCGCCAAGGCGTCCGCGTACTTCCCGTGGACCTGGTTCGAATGGTTCTCGACCTCACTAATCGAACGAGCGATCTCACCAGAGAATGAACAGAACGCCTTCTCCAACTGGCCATCATAGGAGGCGGCTCTGGCCTCAAACGTCTTTATCTGTTCCCTAATCGTATTGAGCGCGATCACGGCAACGTCTTTTTCGGAGGTGATTGCAGTTCGTGCCGCGTCGACCATCTCGGAACTCGCATTCGCGATCTGTCTGGTGGCCGAAGCCGTTTCCGATGCAGTCCTCGCCATTGGTGCGGCGGCATCGGCAAGCTCACTCCCAGCGTTCGAAAGCTTTTCCGAGACGACCTCAAGCCTCTGCGCAGCACCATCGAGACCGACGGCCGTCCGTTCGGCCGCCGTCGAGAACTTTGCAGCCGCCGAACTTATCTCGTTCGCCAGCCCCGCCAGCTTCGATGATGCCGATTCCAGGCGGTCGCTCGTTATAGTCATCGCCGCGACAAGCCCGTCAGACAACGAGGTGGCCAGCTTGCTCACCATCTGATCCACCTGGCTGGCGCTTGATCCGACTGCCTTCTGCAGGGGCTCCGATATCGCGGTAATAAGTTCGTCGTTGAGCCGTCTGGACTGGTCGCAGTGCTCGATAATCACGGCAAGCTGCTGCTCCGCGATGTCTTCGAGGCTAACAAACCGCATCCGACGCTCAATTTCGTGCGTCAACCTCCGGATCGCATGATCCAGAGAGCGGGTTACGAGGCGCAGCATGACGGTAAACATAATCGAGCATACCAGACCTGTCAGCGACATGATGAACTTGGCCGAAGCGACCGTCAGTAGCTGCGTCAGGGCCATCATGACATTGGCTTGGTCCCCACCAGCCTTGAGGCTTTCACCCGTCTCCTGGAGCGCGGCAATCAAGCCGAGGAATGTGGCCGCGAGTCCGATTGATACAAACAGCCCGGGCCAAAAGCGCCACCCCGCGACACCGAAACCCAAGTCTTCCAGATTGAAGAACACCGACGGGCGGATAGCGTTCTGGATAGTGCCGGTTTCAGATTTCGGCTCAAGCGTCGTTTCCTGAAACTCTTTCCAGGTCTCCGCGAGATGCTGCGCGTCACGTCCTTTCCAGGTCGCCATTTGCGCTGAGATCTCCCCGACATTTCTACGAAGTGCCTCCGCGTCCGGGTAACGCCGCACCAAACTGGTGGCGTCGATTATCAGCGTTCTGCGATGGAACACTGAGCGCAGAAATGCCAGCGCCAGCACTCCGAGCAAAATAACGAGTGAAAGGCTGAAAAGCCCCGGTGACTGGGGAAGCCGTAACAACGACGCGGCGGAAAGTACCGTGTCGCGTGTCGCGATCCCCCAGTGCACCAAGCTCGATGAAATACTGTCCAAAACCCCACCCCATCATTCCGTCAGGCACGTCGCCCTCACGACTCCCCTTAGTCGTAACAGCTCCCGATTTCATATTAAGTATCAGCTAAATCAACCGCCTGTCGCGTCTCATTACCGGAAACCCGTTCGAGCAATTCACGGGCAACAACTGGTAAGGACGCCACGTCCAGACGCTCCGTTAGCGTCACCCTCGTCATCAACTCCACGGACAGGTGGTGGTCGAATTTTGCGATGTTCGGCTTTGCGACGCGAGCCGCGATCGCCTCCCCGGTTGGTGCGTCTCCATCTACGAGTTCGCTAAGAAAAGTCTCCACACCGGGAAGTGCGATCTCCTGGATTTCTATAGAGTGGCCGAAACTGGCAGCTTCGAAGTTTCGAGCGAGAAACGCAAGCAGCAGCGTCTGCAGCTTCTTGGTTCCGACCCAGGGGAATATCAGCGCACCGTTCCCGTACGGGATGATCGAACGGGCATCAAGTTCCAACGCCTGGAAAGCCTGCCGGGCATCCGCCAGAAGGGTCACCGCTGCAGTATCCAGATATGGGTACGACGAGTTCGAGCCAAGAATTTTCCTCATAGTCGCAACGACATGGTCGTGCACCCCTCCGCCATCGCCCGCGAAATAGGGGGGCTTCCCTCCGCGTGTCGGCTTGACCGTAATGGTTCGGGTGACGTCATCGATCTCCAGAATCTTCCAACGCCGACCCGAGAAGATAATGGTCTCTCCAGGGGCGACCGGCGAGGAAACAGGATAGGTGCCGAGAACCCGAGCCTCATGGAGTATCCGATATTCCCGTTCTGTCGCGAAGACGGGATAGAACTCGTGAGATTCCGTTATCCGCTCCCCCATTTCACCGATCATCAGCAGCCCTTCGGGCGACTGCTCGATCAACCGGTTCTCCTGCGATGCCATGCATCTCAAGAGGTCGGCAAAGGTAGGACGGTCCACGGTTTTGAATGGCCCGCGCTCACAAAGAAGCTTCCAAGCGCCCGCCGCACGGATACCGCCTGTCTGGATGATGAGCGCAAGGATCTGGTGGATCAAGGTTGAGAGGTGGAGACCCCATTGAGCGGGCGGTTCGCACCACCCCTCCCTAAGGCATTCTATCATGGCAATTGACTGGATGAGATCGAGGTTCAAGCGATCAAGCGGATGGCCGCCTTTGTCCGGCGTCGGCTCGATTACGAATATTCTGAGAATAGCGGCCTTTCCTGCCCGACGGCCGGAGCGACCAAGCCGCTGCCTGATGGATGCGACCGAGTATCCCGGCCCAATCTGCCCGACGCTCGCTACATCTCCAATATCGATACCGAGTTCCAGTGTCGTCGTCGCGATCGCGGTCGTAGGACGGGGATCGTCGCGAAGCCGGAGTTCAACATCCTCCCGCTCAGATTTGGACAGGCTGCCGTGGTGCGGGAAGAACTCATTGGGGAGATGGGCATCCTCGCACATCCGCCTCAGTTTGTCCGCGTAGATTTCCACGTTCCGGCGCGAGCCTGCAAACAACAAATTGCTGTCACCACGCAGAAATCGGAACAGATCGGCGGACAAAGCCGCGGGAATCCCAAATTCGTCGTGTAGTTCTTCCGCCGGATCGGCATCACCCGCACCAGTGGCCGGAGCGCCGTCCTCGCCTTCGCCGTCCGCGAACTTGGCGGCTTCGGGCTCCTCGCCCTTCAAGTAGTAGCCACGGATCTGGAGTTTGACACCATTCCCCTCATCCAGGCCGTGAACCTGCTTCACTTTCTCGCCCTCGCCGGGCCTCAACGCCTCGGCGGCAAGTGCCATGTCGCCCAACGTTGCCGAAAGGCCAATCCTGTCGATCCGCTCCCTTCCAGTGGCGATTTCGATCCTGTTTAGGATGGACGTGAGCTGCACGCCCCTTTCGGATCCGATGAAAGCATGGAGTTCGTCAATGACAATGGCATCGAGAGCGGAGAACAGGAACTTTGCTTCCGATCCCCGTCGGACCAGCAAAGCCTCGAGCGATTCAGGCGTAATCAAAACGATTCCCGATGGCCGCCTCCGGGCACGCGCCTTCGCATCAGCGGAGACGTCGCCATGCCATTTGTTCAGCAATACGCCCGCGTTTTCGCAGAGGCTTTGCAAGCGGCGATACTGGTCATTGATTAGCGCTTTGAGGGGGCTCACATAAAGGACGGAGAAGCCATCCTGAGCTTGATCCCGGCTGGCAATTCTCGTGAGCAAAGGAAGCAATGCCGCCTCCGTTTTTCCAGCCGCGGTCTTCGCCGAAATGACGACATCCCCGCCCGACAGGATGGCAGGGATGCCCTTTTCCTGCACGTCCCTGAGTGACGGCCACTTCTGCTGCCAAATCCATTTGCGGACCGGCTCGCTCAGCAGTTCAAAGGCTGAGCGTTGCAAGTTCGTCATCCGGATCGTCACTATCGGCGGCAACGTCAAGGTCCGAGGAGCCCTGACGATCCTCGGCTATATCAACTTGACCAAGCAGGTCTTGCCATTTGGTGCCAGGGTTTTGATCCAGAATGGCTAGCAGGTCGACGAACGCTTTCACGGTATTTCGAGGCGTTCGGAAGTACGAGTCGCCGATCTTGTTGGAGCAATGGTCCATGAAAGCCGTCAAGGCATCGTCCGGCACCAGCCATTTCTCCTGAACCCCGCCAGCGAATACATCGCGAAGCCTCTCAAGCAAATGATACAGCTCTTCCGGTGTCAGGCTTGGCAAATTGACGACCGGCCCGGAATAATCCGCAAGTCCACTTCCGGCGAAACTGTTTTCCGCCAGACGCGACTGCAGGGCCTCGTACGAATAGAGACCTCTCCGGGTATCGAGCAGGAATTCCGGTGTCCCGCCAAGAACGAAACCGATACCCTCCGTGGTGCCTTGGAGAACATCGTTCAGGATGCGAAGGATTTGCTCGTAGTTCTGTTTACGTGCCTGCGAATTCTGGAGTTTGTACAAATTGACGAGTTCGTCGAGACATATAAGCAACCCGCCGAACCCAGCGATCCTGACGAATCTGGCCAGCAACCTCAGTCCGTCATAGAACGAGCTGTCGTCGATGATCGTCCGTACGCCGAGGTCCGCCTTGGCTTCGGTGCGTGTGCTGTACTCTCCACGCAACCACCTCAAGGCGTTATCCTGGAGCGTGGTGTTGCCGTCTTCATATCCACGTGCGTACGCCACGACGACAGTCGCAAAGTCATATCCAGCCACCATTTCCCGGATGTCGCCAAGCCCATCCTTGATAGCCTGCTCTACCGGAACACCGGACTTCGCTGCCCGCTCCGTTGCCTTCTGGATATAACTTTCCAGGATATTTCGTAGGGCACCGCCGTCGGGAGCCGTTCGTGTCGCCAAACTGCGCGCAAGCTCGGCGTATAGCGACCGGGCCTGGCCTCCAGTAGCGTGAATGCGGCGGTCTGGCGCGAGGTCGGCCTGGCAGACGGCGAGTTTGCTCTGAAGTGCGATCTGACGGACCAGAAAGAGAAAGAACGTCTTCCCCGCACCGTAAGAACCAATCACGAAGCGGATACTGGACCCGCCTTCCCCTATCCGCTCGATATCGCGGATCAGGGCCTCAATCTCTCGCTGCCTTCCGACCTGGACGTGCTGCAGCCCGAGTCGAGGAACGACCCCGGCCCTTAAGGCGCTGATTATCGTGTCACGATCCCGGGGTTTGATCGGCGATGCCTTGGTGTTCATGCGAATGCACTTTCTACGTTTTGTTCCGGCGTCGGGTTCGGCATTATTGGAGGCAGGAGGTAGCTGTTGATGACGAAGGGCCCGTCGCCCTCGATGAAGAGTTCATCGAAGCGGTCCATCGCCCATTCGTTGAGAGCATCCCGAGCGGCACCTGGCATCAGACCAGCGGTCCGGATTAAACTGTCGAAATCACTAACGGTCCAGGTTTCCTGCATACGAAGCTCAGTTACGAGCGAATGGTAGCGCTGTTGCAACCCATCGAACATCTCGTCACCAACCGGAATGACCTCTTCGAGGACGGGCGTCAGTTCCACCACCTCGGCCTCCTCAACGAAGATGTCGGCGAGCACGCTGGCAGTTGCCCGCGTTTCGTTACGGATCGCGTGGAGCCTGCTGAGGTCGATACGGGTTCCGGAAGGTTTCCTGGGCTCGGGAGGGATGGCCAGCCCAATTGGCCCCTCAGGAGCTTCTATAGCGAAGCTCGGCTCATCATCTTTTCGGGTGCTGCCGCCCTCATGCAGCAGTGTATACAGAGACTGTTGATCCAACCCCATCCGCTTGAACAAGCCTTCGAGAGCCTTAACCTCGGCCGCGTGTACGGTCCCGTCAGCCCCTGCTATCGCAACAAGCTCGGCGGCAAGCGCCCCTCTTGCCGATGGCGAGACATCCTTCAAGCGTTTTGACCACTCATTGAGCCTGGTTGGGTCGTCCTCGGTCAGCCGTACTTCGGCCGACAGACGAACTCGCTCATCGGCGGACAGGTTGTGTGATGCCTCGATCCGGGCAATCACCGACTGCTTTTCTGTCTGATCGAAGCTGCCATCAGCGTGGCCGACTACCATGCCCAACATGACCGAAAGTTGAACCGATCTGTACGCCTCGGAAGGGATTGGGATTTCACCGACTGCTCGCTCACTCTTGAAGACGACAACCTGGTCATCGGCCCCTGCCTGCCGCAACGCATAGGCTGGATCGGCCGTATTGCCGTATCCAAACGCCGAAAGGAGTTGCGACAGCTCTCTCAGTTTAGATTTTCCGACCGACGTACCCAGATCGACATCTACGATCTCAGCAAGATTCCGAACGCTGACCGCCTGCTGGTTCGAAGCAAGGTTGAAAATTCGATCCAGCGGCTTTCCGGGGATAGTATCGACGGCTTTCACTCGAAGGACCGGCGGAAGCTTCGAGACCGCTGACAGGGTCGTTTTTAGACCCGGAGACCGTCCGAGTGCACGGCTATACTCGTCGAGTTCATCAGAACATCTTTCGAATATCGTTCTCGCCGTCCCGATTGGCTCCGCGCGATCGGTTATATCGGGTACCGATCCATCGAGTGCGGCGACATCAACAGTGAATGAACCGCTGCAGGACCGATAAGTCGATTTCAGCGTTTTGAACCGACCGCCTCCGACCCGGATGCCGGTCGGGTGGAGAGTGCTCACCTGATCGACGAACATAGCTTCCAACAGCTCGGGCGCGCGTCGCGCGGGGGTGCGGACTCGGGTCTCTGGATGGGTTCTGGCATATCTTAGGAGCAGTTTGGGCTCGATAGGCTTCCCGTCACGAACCCTCAGGCCGAGCGCCATCTTGATTGAGTTTGGAACTTCAAACCCGTTCCCCTCCACATCCGGGATGGCGTCGACGTCCTGGGGTTTGGCTTTCAGCTCGTAGGCCGAGAGAAGCTCATGGGCATAACGGCTGAATGAGTTGTTGAAGCCATAGATATCGACGAGACGCCTTACCTCGCCGAGAACTTCGGCGGCGTCCGGCACATTGTCTTCCAGCATCAACCGGCGTTCGATGCCGTAAAAATACAGAAACACATAGCCAATATACGCCCCCGGATCTGACCGCGAACCCGCCAGCCACTCAAGGTAAGATCTACGGGCCTCTCCAGTTATCTGGGAGTAGGACGGCCAGTAACCCATCGTCGACCCGTGTGGGTCTCCCGCCTGCGACACGCTCAACTTAGGATTGATGAGGCAGTTCTCGTTTTCGTACGAAGCGCCTTGTTTGCTTAGCTTCGTTCCTGCGTAGACCATTCCGCCGGTTATCGTGATGCCGCCGACCGTCATAGTGGAGCCAGCGGGTACCCAGCCTGAATGGTTGTTGGAGACTGCCTGAACGTTTTCCGGGGCGCGACGAAAACTACCGAAAAGCGGGCGACCCGCCTGGGCAAGCTGCTTTGCATCTTCAGTCGTAACGGTCGACTGGAGTTGCGGTGACGTCGCCAAGTCCTGGCCGATCTCTAGCTGGTTAGTGTCGCGAACTTCCACCGAAACCTCGTCGTTTGTCGCCGCAAGATTGTTTGTCCTGACGAATTCCAGCACAGCGGCGTTATGAGCAGTCAGGGACTGTCGGAACGGTGGCTCCGGCGAGGCCAGTAACATCTCCGGGATTATGACGGAGTCGACAGCAGACTTCGGAATCGGTTTTAGCGATTGATATTCGGCCTCATCAACGATTTGGGTTTGTAACTGAGAGCGTTTCTTCCGCTTTCGGTAGGCAAAAGCCAATAAGCCCAGCCCCAGAACAACGACACCGACGGCAAGGCCGCCGCCTCCAGATGTTGTGGCGGGCTTCGGTGATGAATCGACCGACACCGGTGCCGCTCGGCTCGTTGGAGCCGCGCTCGGTTCCTGGGTATTCGTCGTCAACGCTGGGCGCTTGTCTTCGATTGTTGGAGGAGTTGACTGGGCCTGCGGTACAGCCGCCGGTCGCGGCGAATTATCGGCTTTCGGGACGACTGGCGCGGGCGACGGCGGTGTCGGAAATAGCTCCCGCGTTACCCGCTCATCGACTACACCGGTAACGGGTAGCCCACGAGATTGTTGAAACGACCTAAGAGCCGCGATTGACTTCTTCCCCCAGACACCGTCGACGGTGCCTGGTCCATACCCTTTCTCGAAAAGAGCCTGCTGGATATCGCGGACGGAACGACTCGCGCCTTGCGCCATGCTTGAGATCGGCTGTGATCCAGCAAGTAGCACGGTGGCGACAAACAGTATCAACCTGAATCTCAAGGCATCCTCACAGCATTATGCCGTCAACTATACACCGATAGGTTTCACCGCCAAGGCCATATGAGAATGAAACAGTTTTGCAGATGGATGCGAGTCCAGCAACCTGAAGCAGGTATAGGGGGAGCCGCGCATGGTGGCTCCGGGGACGCCCGTAACGCGGTCGGCAGGATGTTGCGCGTTTTTAAGTTTCACGCTCACTTCTCACCATCTCATGCTTTATCCCTTTGACAATGCAAACATTTATTTCTCGCGAACCTCTTTATGAGCTTGTCTGGATTACACCTGTCAAGTCGCCAGCGGCTGCACATAACCTATCGGACGTAGGTTTCGCCAAGACCTGTAAGCAGCACAATATACCCCTGCCTTCATCGTCGCGGGGGCTCACTTCTGGGCTGATGTAGGCAACATTCCAAGTGTATTGACCTTTGCTGCCACAAGCAGCCCGCCGAGTGTTCCTGATCGAGGGATGACCATTCTGTCGGACGCCCGCTCCCCTGTGTCAGAGGGCAATTCTGCCCAATAGGATCTATGATCGCGACTCAATAGTCGGCCCGACTCGGACTCGAGGAAGGGATTGAGATCCCCTCGTCTCGTCACGTGCCAACGCTGATATCACGGATAGAAGCCCTCGACGGATGTTGACGTCCGAGTGGGCTGGAAGAGCCTGGAGCCGACCATGACTTACCTGACATTCGACACCATCGCTCGCGTCGACGAAATCGTCACCGATGTCTTGGCGATGGATCTGATTCACAGTTCACCGGAATTCCTGGCCGCGATTCTCGCGATTGCTGGCGAACCCCTTGATGCTAGACCGGTGGCGATCCGACGCTCAGTTGCCGATACATCGTTGGGAGAAACGGACATCGAGATGGTGGTAGAGAGTTCCGGCGGACGGTCTGCAATCCTCATAGAGAACAAAGTCCGAGCGCCCCTGATGGACCGGCAGTTCGCCCGCTACCGTATGCGCGGTAAAGCAGGCATCCTGAACGGGCAGTGGCACCGCTTCAAAGTGGTTCTGATGTCGCCGCGGAATTACTATGAGGCGCTGGCTGCCGAGCATTTATCGCAGATAGACGCGAACCTGTCCTACGAGGTCATTCTCGATTTCCTCGCGGGCCGACCCGAGTTCGCCTTCAAGCGCCATGTCTTCGAAAGCGCGATTGCGGACTACAGGAAGGGGTATGTGAAGTCGCCAGACACCGCGATGATGGAGTTCTACCAGAACTACTGGGCGGTCGCCTCCTCCGAATTCCCACAACTGCGTCTGATCAAGCCGGATGTCGTCGGGAAGGACGGCAGCTGGATTTACTTCCCTCCTCTGTATGGCGGCAACAGCGTTCGCCTGATCCACAAGTTCAAGGGTATCGGCTGTGAGCTTGCTGTGGCCACCAGGAATGCGGAGCAGCTGGCCGAGACCTTAGGTCCATACCTGCAACCCGACATGATTGTCCGTCCGACGAAGTCTATGGCCTTCGTCAACGTGAAGACGCCTGCGATCAATCATATTCTCGATTTCGAAACGGTCAGAGGCAACGTTCTAACCAGCCTCCGAGCGCTCGAGCGTCTGCGAGAATTCGCCATGGATAAGCAAGTCAGGAAACTCATCATGGCCGCTTTGTAAGTCATCCGGTCGCCCCCCGGAAAACGGCAAGCCCAGCTAACCTCCGGTTGCTGGATATAATTCAAGGCGCTGATGGCAACGAAAATCACCATTGCCGACCGGTTTCCCCGCGACCAGGAATGACCCTGGTCGACAAAGTCGCCGTCAACAGATCGCCTCGCCAGAATCCTACCTATCCGGCCGTAATCGTCTTCTTTTCACGAAGGCTAGCTTCACCTTCCCGCAAAGGCGTTGCAGAAATTCGCGGTTTCTCTTCCGAGACAACAACGGAGACTTAAATGTTTGCTAGATTCTTTACGGCGCTTTCAAGGTTCTTGGCGTCGATTGGGAAAGACCTATTCAACTCGATCCCTGGAATCCTGAATTTCGGGGAGCAGGTAATCCGCTGGCCGTTCTCCGTCGCGTTCGGGAGCGGCGCTCCGAGGCCGCACTTCGAACCCCAGGTGACGAAGTCTGATGTCGTCGAGGACTTCCTTCACGCAAGACGCTCGGCGGCCGCTGTTCATACCCTCGATCGAGACGGCATCGACTCTGTCCTGAGGTTCTGCGCCACTCATCGCGAAGACCGGCCGACGACGCCGCTGCCTAAGAACCTCGATCCTGCCGTCCGTGTCGCGCTGCGGACCATGGACGACGACGCCCTGAGGGCGATAGCGACAGCTCCGATCGGCAAGGTGAGGAAGTTCATTGGCGGGGTGCCCCATGCAATCCAAGGCGTCCCGAAAATCATGAAGAACAATGCCGCTCCCGAGGCCGAGCAACTGCCGCCTCCGGGGATGACGGAGCATCAGAGGATACTCTGGAAAATCAAGGCTCAGATCGAGAAGGCCAACTCGAACGAACCGTTCCGAGCCGTCAAGCCGTAGCTGATAAGGCCGCCCACGGAGGCGGCCTTACTTTTTGGACGTCGTGTTGTCTATCACAAGCCTCGGACGCCGGATCAGCGCCAGCATCTCCGGGTGTCGCTCGGGATGCTCGTAGGCGAGGTCGCCGTATTCCCGCCGCAGGAGCTGCCATTCGCGCTCCGTCAAGGTCATTGAGCGCGCGCCATCAGAACGTCGATGACTTCCTGCTGCTGCAAGCACGCCTCACGGAGTTGGGCCGCTTCGGCTTCGAGTTCGGCGACCATTACGACCGCCTTGCGAGCCAGGTTTTCCATCTCGCGGGCATGAGCCGTCGCGTTCGAGAGAGCATCGCCGTAGCGGCGCGTGTAGACCGCGTCGTTCACGGCGTCGAGACCAGCCATTAGGCCTTGGAACGCCGACATTGCACCGCCAGCGATCATGGCCATACCCGCCATATTGCCCATTGCTACCGCGCCTGCCGGATTTCCGAAGTTCGCCATGTGCCTGCCTCCGTTGTCGTCGGCGGATAGGTATGCCGGGCTCCGTGGACTCCGGCAAGTCGACATCGCCGTTATCCCGATCGAAGCGTTAACGGCTCCAGAGGAACATGAGGACAAGGACGACGGGCATCGCACTTCACGGCGCTGCCCGAGGAGGAACTCAGGGCATGTTCCAGATAGCGGCCACGCCGCCTGACGACGGAAGCGTACCTGACAACTCATCTCTGGAGACAGTGCGGCCACTCGACGGCCCCGAAGCCGCCGCTGGTCAAACACCCTAGTCACCAGAAACTCGTCAGCCAGATGAAAGACGTCGTCGCTCTTTCTAAGCAGCCCCAACGTCGTTCGTTCAGCCGCTCCGAACTGAAGGATCCTGATCAGCAGATGATCCGCCGAATGATCCCGAGAGAGTGGTGTAAGTGGTTGATCATCCCGCCAGAGGTCAAAGCCTTCGACGAATGAGATGGTCGCTGAGACGCTACTTCGCGTCTCTGACCCATTTGCTTCCGAAGAGCACCCGGAGCACCGAAACGACTTTCTCGAACCGATGTTGGGCAGTCGTCTTCTCGGAACCTTCTCCTATCAAGGCCTCGACGAAGTGGGAGTACCTTGAGGCACGGGCCAATTCGGCCGTCACCTCATTCTGCGTGATGATCGCAGGAGTAGATGCGACCTGACCCGTCTTGCCGTTGGCGTTGCCGTTCTCGCCGGCGCGCTGCTCGGCGCGGCGTTGGTCTGACCGCAGAGTGTCGGAAGCGATCACGGATGAGGCGACAGCTCGGGTGGTACTAGGCCCTCTTCGGCGGGCTTTTTCATGCCGCCACCGCCACCGTTCAGAAGGTGCGGAAACCGTATCGGTGGCGGTTCTGGTGGCGGTAAATTATTGGGATTACTTTAGGCTTCGCTTGCAAGCCTTACCCCGCAGGGATTTCGAATGGTCGGAGTGGAGAGATTCGAACTCCCGACCCTCTGGTCCCAAACCAGATGCGCTACCAGGCTGCGCTACACTCCGTTCCTACGGTGGTTGCGAGATACACGGTTCCCCCTTGTGTCGCAACTGCAAAATGGACCCTTGGCCATTCTGAAGCCAAGAGTTTGAAAATTACCACTGATTGCCGATGCGTTTGCTGATCACCTTGTCACCCACCTTGATCCCGAGCGCCTTCGAACGGCCGGCATTGAGCTCCAGCACGAATTTCACCGGACCGTGCGAATCGATGATGTCGCGCGCATAGGGCACGGCGTTCTCGCGGATATGCGAGATCGTGCCGTCGCCCCGGATGAACAGCATGTCGAGGGGAAGGATGGTGTTCTCCATCCACATGGAGACCGGCCGCGGCGTGCCGAAATCGAACAGCATGCCGGCATCCGGCGCCATCACCTTGCGGTACATCAGTCCGCGCTCGCGCTGCGCGTCGGTGAAAGCGAGTTCGATCGTGAACTTGTAGGTCTGGCCGGCGGCGGTCTTGATCGACAGCTCGTCGCGCGGGAAGGTCACGTCCTGCGCAACCGCACCGCCTGCCAAGATAAGAAAAAGCGCCGCAAGGGCGCTTTTGAGAAATGCTGGAAACGAGATACGCATCAGTGCGACCGGCTCACGGGATTTGGATTGTCGGGATGGATTTCCGCCGCCATCAGGCCCTTGTCACCCGGCCCGAAACGGACCAGCACGACCTGGCCGGGGCGCAGCTCGGTGAGGCCGAAGCGGCGCAGCGTTTCCATATGCACGAAGATGTCTTCCGTCCCCTCGCCGCGCGTCAGGAAGCCGAAACCCTTGGTGCGGTTGAACCACTTCACCAGAGCCCGTTCCAGACCGCTGGTCGCAGTCACCTGCACGTGAGTGCGCACCGGTGGAAGATCCGACGGGTGGACGGCGGTGGACTGGTCCATGGAGAGGATGCGGAAGGCCTGGTAGCCGCGATCCCGCTTCTGGATCATCGCGACGATGCGCGTGCCCTCCAGAATGGTCTGGTATCCGTCGCGGCGAAGGCAGGTGACGTGCAGAAGCACATCCTGCATGCCGTTATCGGGAACGATGAAGCCGAACCCCTTCGCCACATCGAACCATTTGACGACGCCGGTGATTTCGATCAGCTCGACCGGCTCGCCCGGAAGCTCTTCGAAACTGCCAACGTCTTTCGATGACATTCTGTCTGCCATATCCTGTCGGCCCCTCGATTACGCGTTACGACGTGACGATCAACTGATTCTCAGAGGATAGATTAACATCTTGCTAACCATTTAGCGCAAGTCCCTGCCTTGGCTTTATCCACCTTCATCTCTATCTAGAGTGGCTTGCTCGAGGCTGGCGTCTGCGCCATATCCAACGCGCACCCACATAAGGGGTTCATCGGCGATTGGCCTTGTCGGAGGGAGACACCATAATGCGTTATCTTCATACCATGGTCCGGGTGAAAGACCTGGACGCCTCGCTTCATTTCTACACGACGGTCTTCGGCCTCAAGGAAGTTCGTCGCAGCGACAACGAGAAGGGCCGCTTCACGCTGGTCTTTCTTGCGGCCCCCGACGATCTCAGCGACGCCAAGGAAGTTCTCGCTCCCTGCGTCGAGCTGACCTACAATTGGGACACCGAGGATTATACCGGCGGTCGCAACTTCGGTCACCTCGCCTATGAGGTCGATAACATCTACGATTTCTGCCAGCATCTTTCGGACAACGGCATCATCATCAATCGTCCGCCGCGCGAAGGCCGGATGGCTTTTATCCGCTCGCCGGACGGCATTTCGATCGAACTCCTTCAGAAAGGCGACAACCTGCCTGTCGCCGAACCCTGGGCTTCTGCACCGAATATCGGCAGCTGGTAGGATTTTTCAACGCGGCGGCTTCTTTTTATGCAACCGCCGCGTTCCTTCCCCCAACCTTGCCCCAGGCTAACCTCGTCACGACCCGCCTGCCCCGGCCGGCTTGCCCATGCCGCGCTTCCGCGAGATGTTCTCAAGATGATGATTCGCGACATGACGTGCGCGAGACGAGCTGACGGGGCACATCTTGCCGAAAACGCCTTTCCTTTGTTCGAATGTCCGCATGACGCTGGCGATCGCCTGCCTTTCTGCGTTGATGCTTGGCGGCTGCACCACCACGAAAAAGACGGCTGACGCCACGACGCCCGCGCCGCGCACCACGGTACCGGCGAGCGCCAAGGGTATCCTTGCCAAGGGCGGCACCACCGCCGCTAGCCGTTATGTCGATCCGGCGATTGCCAAGGGCTCGGCGCAGCAGGCCCAGACACCGGCGGCGTCTGCCGTGCCCACTGCGGAAAATACGTTCCCGCCGGCGCCTGCACAGCCTCAGCAAGCCTCGATCGCCGGTCTTGCGACACAGCCGACCGGCGTGCGCGCCGATAGCGGCACGATCTTTTCATCAAACCCGCCGATGGCCGCTGCCGGACCATCCGGCGATGGTCCGGTTCCGGCCAACCTGCCGAGGCGGAATTTCAACGCCACCACCGCCAGTGTCTACAGCACGCCGCAGGCCACGCACGCTGCAGCCTGCGGGGCCGACGCCCAGGGCACTCCTTTAAGCTGCTGATTCAGCGCCTTTTTCGCGTGAGTAGGCCGCGGCAAAAAGGCCGTCATTTTTTTGTAAAAAAGATGGCTTTGACGCTTGCGGGAAAGAAATCCCCTCTCTATAAGAGCGCCACGAAGCGCAGGCGCCCTTCGTCTATCGGTTAGGACACCAGATTTTCATTCTGGGAAGAGGGGTTCGACTCCCCTAGGGCGTGCCACTTCCACCTCCCCAAGCTTTTGTTTTCATTTCCATATCCAGCTTTTGCACGTCGTTTGGCGGCGGCGCGATTTTTTGCGTTCGCAAGCGCCTGAAAATGCAATTTTGCGCTTGCGGGATAGAAATGCCCTGACTATAAGGGCGCCACCACGAAGCGCAGGCGCCCTTCGTCTATCGGTTAGGACACCAGATTTTCATTCTGGGAAGAGGGGTTCGACTCCCCTAGGGCGTGCCACTTCCTCTCTCCGCAAAAGCGGAATCCATTCCCCAAATAGACCCGCCTCTTACGGCGCCTTCACCGCGTCGAGCAGGCGAAGCTGCATGCGGCGCGTGCCCTGCCATTGGTCGGCGCTGAGGCAGCCGGCGGCGTGGATCTGCGCGCCCCGGGAATTGAGCAGCATATTGCCGAGCGGCGTTTCGGCGGCCCGGAAGGCTATCCCTTCGAGCCGGGAGCCGTCGGCCGCCTCCAGCGTCACCTTGATATGCGCGGTCCCGACTAGGCGGGCATCCTTCAGCCGGTGCGCGGGGATGGCAAAGACAGGCTGTGAATGGCCCGAACCATAAGGGCCGGCCTGTTCGAGCTGGTCGAAAAGTTCGAGCGTCGCACCGGAAGCCGAAAGCGCACCGTCGATCTTCAGCACATGATTGGCGACCAGCGCCGGCACGCCCTCGCCCGCCATCTCCTCGAAGAAGGCCCGCAGGCGGCCGAGATTGCTGCGCTCGACCGTCAGCCCCGCCGCCATGGCATGGCCGCCACCCTTGACGAGCAAACCTGAATCCACCGCCGCTCGGACCATGCGGCCCATGTCGAAACCGTTGATCGAGCGGCCGGACCCGGTGCCCCTGCCAGATGGATCGAAAGCGATCGCGAAGGCTGGCCGCTTGAATTTTTCCTTCAGCCGCGCCGCGATCAGCCCGACGATGCCGGGATGCCATTTGTCACGCGCCGTGACGATGACGTTTGCTCCCTCGCCGTTGCCGTATTCGGCCAGCACTTCGGCTTCCGCCTCGGCAAGCATGGCGGCCTCCATGGCTTGTCGCTCGCGGTTGAGTTCGTCCAGCCGAGCGGCAATCACCTCGGCCTCGATCGGGTCTTCCAGCGTCAGCAGTCGGCTGCCGAGTGCCGCATCGCCGATGCGTCCGCCGGCATTGATGCGCGGGCCGATCAGGAAACCGAAATGATAGGGCGTCACCGGGCCGCCAAGGCCTGCCTTACGGAACAGCGCCGAAAGCCCGGCATTGCCCATGTGGCGGGCCGCAAGCAGGCCCTTGACCACGTAGGCGCGATTGAGACCCTTCAGCGGCACCACGTCGCAGACGGTGGCCAGCGCGACGATGTCGAGCCAGGCGAGCAGATCGAGCGATCCGGCGCGCGGATCGCCAATTTGCCGCATGTGGCGCGCAGCGGCGACCAGTACCAGGAAGACAACGCCGGCGGCGCAGAGATGGCCCTGGCCCGAGAGGTCGTCCTCGCGGTTCGGGTTGACGAGCGCCAGGCATGGCGGCAGCTCGTGGCCGAGTTGGTGGTGGTCGATAACCACGACGTCGCAGCCCTCATCACGCGCCGCGGCAAGCGCGTCATGGCTGGTGGAGCCGCAATCGACGGTAACGATGAGGCTGGCGCCGTTGGCGATCAACTGACGGATCGCCGTCGGGTTGGGGCCGTAGCCTTCAAAGATGCGGTCGGGAATATAGATTTCCGCCTCGACGCCGAAATGGCGGAGGAACCGGTAGAGCAAGGCTGAAGAGGACGCGCCGTCGACGTCGTAATCGCCGAAGATCGCTACCTTCTCCTGCCGGGCGATCGCATCGGCGAGCCGCAGCACCGCCTTTTCGCAATCGGTGAGGGTGTAAGGATCCGGCATCAGCGAGCGGATGGTCGGGTCGAGGAAGGCGGGAGCATCGTCGAGCGTAACGCCACGGCCAGCGAGCACTCGCGCGACGAGATCGGGGATGCCGTGGATCTGGGCGATCGCCAAGGCCCGGTTCTGGGCCGCCTGATCGAGGCGCGACACCCAGCGCTGGTCGCCCGCGGAGCGTTCGACGCCGAGGAATGCGCGCGGGACGGGATCAACCGTTTCCGCCGTGGACGAAAGCGCGGAGAAAATTCTGGTCATGGAGCGCTTCTAGCGTATCGCGAGAGCAAGAGGAATCGATTTGACGGGATCACCGGGCGGATCGGGCTATCTTTCGGTAACCGGCCGATCACAGCATCGACCAGACGAATGCGGAGCCGCTGATACCTGCAGCCATCGCGAAGAATACCAGCAGGAAAGCGAAACTGCGCCGTCCTGCAAACTCGTCTCCGCCCGGCTGATCGTTGGCGTGGATGCGATGGGTGGGCGGCGAGCCATGTGGCTTGGGGCAGGCTCCACCGAGCCGCAGCCGGTATCCCTTGTTCCGCGTGTTCAAGTTTCGCGTCTTCACGGCCCGCGTATTCATGGCGATCGCGCAAGTGCCTCCTCGACGGTGATTGCCATTGGCAATTTACGTCCAGAGGCCTCCGAGCGGCCAGTCCGAGAGCCTTTGCGGCCTTTGTTTTCGAAGATGTTCCCGAAAGGTTCCGGGGTTACCCACAGGAAACAGCCGCATCCGCTTTTCGAAGCGGCCCGCTTTCTTAAAAAGCCTTGGGCCGCTCGATGCGAATCACCTGGGGCTCTCCGACGAGGTAGCTCTCGGCCTTGATGGCATCGACCGCCTTGCGGACCGAATCCTCGGTGGTCGCGTGGGTGACGAGGATGATCGTCTTCGGCGTGTCAGCCGCCGCATCCGGCTTGGATCGCTGCATGATCGATTCCAGCGAGATGCCGTTCTCCGCCATGCGGGCGGCGATGCTGGCAAAGACGCCGGTGCGGTCGGCGACCGTCAGGCGGATGAAATAGCCGCCCTCATGGCTCTGCATGCGGGCGCGCTTGTAGGGCGCAAGCGAGGCGGCCGGAGTG